>NZ_CALMQR010000115.1:0-6536 GCF_937871995.1 uncultured Citricoccus sp.
CCCGATGCCTTCGTGCCAGTTCGAAGCGGCGGGATCTAGTAGAACTACGCTTTTAATCCCGCCCGATTCCGTCCGTCTGAGGATTCCCTAGTAGGGCACAGGTCTTCATTCGCAGCCTTGATGAGTCTTTAGGGGTGCGGTGCCAGCCGCGGCAACGGATGCCGCCTAAGGTGGTTCAGGTCATCAAGAGGAAAGCGTGGGCGCTGGGCTATGTCGCGAAGAGGCACACACGGATGGATACGGTGCGTCGTGGGAACAGCCGCCCTAGGGTTGATCCTCAGCGCCTGTGGAGCCCCAGGCCGGGGAGTCGAAGCCAGCAGGCCGGCCGGCGCGCAGGCGTCGCAGAGCAGCCCGCAGTCGACCTTGAGAACCGAGGCACAGATCAGCCCGCCGGACGCCATGTCCCCCGGGACGCGGGCGTCGGGAATCACTTGCCAAGACCCGGAGGACACCATGGACGACGAACTGGTCAAGGCCCATCCCGCGTTCACGCGACACTTCTCGGCACCGATCTACGATGATCCCGCCAACGAGCTCGCCCCCTTCGGTTCCGACGAAGGATGGGACTTACTGTTTACCGTCGCGCAGCGGTGCGAGGAACTGACCGACACCGCCACACTGGATGATGTTCTGGCCCTGGCCGAGGTGCCGGTAGCGCACGAGTGGGGTGAGAACCCCGAGGGCGAGCAGTGGTACGAGGCCGCCACCTTCGTCGCGGCAGCCGGGTTCACCCTGCTGCGGTTGACCGGCCAGATAGACCCGGCCGGTCATCAACGGACCATTCAGGCGGTCGACATCCTGATCGACTACTTCGGGGAGCACCCCGACCTGCTCCAACAGAGAGCGGATCTGCAAAGCTGGCCGACCGAGACCGCCTCTCGGGGCTGACCACCACGGTCCCAGTCCGTGTGCTCGAGTCCAGAACTAGACGGCCCGCATCTCATTCGAGGATCCTCCAACGGGGCTTGAATTGTCGAATGGCAGGGCTCGGGCCTAGGGGTGTCTCCATCGAGCGCTCTGCGGGCGGTTATGATGCCTGCATCACACGCACAGGCGCCACAAGCGCCGCCTGACCTGCAGGGGAACCACTTGTCCACATCATTCGGTCGCGCCCTCGCGACCATCGCAACCGTCTCATCTCTCGTTCTCGGCACCGCGGCAGGGGCTTCGGCCGCACCGTCGCCTGAAATCACCACGGCAGTTGCCGCCGGTTCCGTGGCGGCGTCCACCTCCACCCCGCGCGTCACTATCCAGACGATCGCGAGTCCAATCGTAAAGGTCGGGGGCAGCGCAACGGTTCGCCCCTCGGTCGCGGTGAGCGGCGGGGCCTCCGTGACCGCGCAGACGCTGACCATCAAGCAGGGAACCAGGACGCTGGTCTCCGGCAAGGCCAGCGCTGCACTCAAGGCCGGCACCTATTCAGTCACCACCCGGGTCACCTACAAGGCCGGGTCGGCCTCGAAGACGGCCAGCAAGACCCAGACCCTGGTGGTCCGCGAGGCCGTGACCGTCAAGCCCGTCCCGGGCAAGACCGCTCCGCGCGGGGGGACGGCCACCGTGGCGCCGACCGTGTCCGTCGCCTCGGGGGCCCGGCTGGTGTCCAAGGCGCTGACCGTCAAGCAAGGTTCCAAGACGCTCGCCTCGGCCAAACCCACTGCTCGCCTGAAGGCCGGGAAGTACAGCGCGACCACGACGGTGAAGTACCAGCTCCCCATCACCACCACATCCACCGTGAAGAGCACCACCAAGAAACTGGTGTCCAACGGCAGCACCCCGGTCGCCATGACATGCAAGGTGGCCAAGGTCTGGCCGATGGAATCCGACGTCGACCCGGTAATCGGCCGCATGGACATCGCGCTGATCGACCTCAAGTGCACCGGCGCTTTCGACGGCTCCTATGCGGCCCTGGCGGCGCATTTCCCCGACACCGCCACGAACCGGGCCAACGGGCTGGCCAACGAGGTGCTGTGGGGCGAAGACACCACTGTCGAGGGGGCCGTGAAGCCAGTTGTGGGGTCAACCGCCAAAGCCACGCTCTACCCATACGTCGAGTCCACCAAGGACTACCTGTACAAGTCGACGACGACGTCCAAGCAGGTCACCAAGACGACCTGGTCTCCGGTCTACACCACGAGCAAGACGCAGTCGCTGACCATCAAGGCCGGCAAGTAACCACCCCGCAAACCGGCCACGATCGGACCGGTTCCTGAAAAACCAGGTACCGGTCCCCCTGCTGTGGCGTTCTGGGACAAGCCGCGGCCTTGTGTCGAACATAGATGGCGGTGCACCCTTGTCGATTCCGCGGCTCGACAGCATGGACGGCGGAGCTCGACGGCGCGACTGCCAAGCCCTAGATACAGTCTCTCGACGCACGTGTACGCCGATCCTCAGGGTCCCGCTTCCCGCTTTGACCCAATCACCATCTCACGCTCAGCCACTCACCAGACTCGATCACTAGGATCAAGAACACCTCATCAAGATGCAAGTGATGAAGGTGCGAGTGATGACACCGAAGGCCCCAGCCAAATGGCTGGGGCCTTCGCCGTGCATGTAACGCACCCAGGCAGCCGGAACGGTGTGCCATCCACCCGGCCCGTGAGGGACTGCGGTGCCTTAAAGCGCTTGGCGGTAGGCCTCAATCACCTCGCGGTGGATGCGGCCCCGGGCCGAGACCTCGTACCCGTTCTCCTTAGCCCAAGCGCGAATCCGGGCCGCTTCTTGCGCCGGCTTCGGGGGTGCCACCGGGCGGGCCGCGCGGACAAAGGCCTTTAGCTCCGTCCGCAGCTGCTTGGCGTTGCCCTTGGTCAGGTCGAGCTCGTAGTGCCGGCCGTCGACACCGAACTGGACGGTTTCGGTGGCCGGGTCACCCGTGAGGTCATCGACCAGCACTGTCTTCACCTTCTGTGCCATCGCTCTCCCTGCCGCGGTTCTGTGCGGCGCACTCGGGCTAATACTGAACGGATATCAGGCTGTCAGAGCCTAATCGTGGATGACGAATCGGCGCTGACTCCGCCGCGGCTCGAGTCGGAGGCTGCTCAGCGGTTCGAGGCAGAGAGACGACGCGGATACGTGGGGTCACCTTCACGGGTCCCAGGTGTGACACCCACCGGGTCCGCTGAGGGATCCTCGAGCGGATCATTTCGGCCGTGCTTCGTTCAGGAGCCGGGCCCCCGCGGACAATGAGGGCATGATGAGCAAGAGGCACCATCAGACCGCGAATAGGGCGGCTCTGGATGATCTGCCAACGACGGCATCCAAGGGATCTTTGGCAGAGCTTGCGGCGGGTTATCTGACGTCGATGCGTCCCTACCTCGACAGAACACGGGAGCTGGAGGAGAACACCGAGACCGTTCAGGATGTCGAGGGCGCTGGCGCGCACCACGCTTCTTTGCTGCACAGCGAGCAGGTGGATCAGTGCGCGGACGCAGTTTCTGATGTGTTCTCGACGGGCACGGACGGTGACCGCCACTTCTTGCTCTATGAGTTGCTGTGCCAATCCGGCGATCCCTACGCGGAGGCCTGGATACTGACCTACTGGCAGGACGACATTCGCCCACCTTTCCCACCAGCGCTTCGGGACCTCGTCCGCCAGGCAACCGGGCGCACCCCGAGCCTGACGCCGACGGCCACCGAACTCGGATGGTTGGACTAAGCCCACCAGCCCACGACCCGCTCAAGGATCGTGTAGTGCGACGCTCAGGATTCCGTCGTCTGCCGGGCCGAATCCTGACCGGTCTCGGCGCCTGTTCCGTTGCCGGCTGACCGGGCGCCCGGGTCCGCACCCCAGACGGTGAGAGTAGCGACTCCGATGCCTGCACCCCATGCTGCCCAGGAAAACTCACCATCCCAACCGAGTACCTCGAGCATCAGGGCGATGAGCCAGATGAACCCGATGTACACGCCGCAGACCCGCATGAATCGTCCCCAGCGGTAACGCGTCGGCCATCGACGCCACACCAGAACGCCTAACAAGAGCAGCACGGCTGCGATGACGGCAGCCCAGCCGAGCATGGCTCCTTGCATGAGTTGGGCCAGGCCGGAGATTAGGACAGTCGCAGCAAGGCCGCCGAAGATCCATTGCCAAATGCCGTCCGCGCCCATGCTCGCCCCCGTAATCCCGTTCCGGTGCGATTCATCGTTGCATGCGAATCACCGGCGCCGTCCTAAATGAGGATCCCTCTCGAGGCTCGCCCCATGTCCTGCAACTGGCCTCGCAATACCTTGGGGGCGGTTACCGGCGGGAGGCTCTCGGCAGGGCCGGTCGTCGCCTGTCCCACACGAGCACGGCAACGCTGACGATGACCGCAAGGGTGCCGAACACCGGAACGAGGACGGCAAGAATGATCAGCAGCAGTCGAGACCTGCGTGAGCTCAGGTAGCGCGTCGCCCAGACGGCGCAGATGATGCCGGCCGCCCACAGCGCTATCACGGCGACTTCCAGGCCGTTGAGCGCGAACGACATCGGGTCTCCGCCCACAGCATGTCCTCCCTCGTGTCTGCAAGGTCTTGGCCGGACTGCCGAAATGCCTTGATGAGGGCGCGTTGCGCCGCTTGACTTGGTTGATTCAACCATGACGGGTGCAGGTGACTCTCGGAACGTTCGTTCCGGCAGCTTCAGGTGATGAGTGCGCCAGGCGCTTAACGTCAGAACCCGACCCAGCTGGGCTGTGGCCGAAAGCGCCCAGTGGAGGATCCTCCTGCGGGCAAGAATCGAGGCGCATGTGGCCGTCGACGGTCTGAGCGATCGCGCGCCGTAGGCCCTTCGGCTTTCGGAACTAGGAGCCACCGTGACGAGAATGGAGGGCATGTGGTCATTTACGAAGAGGAATCCGTGGCACGGAGACTGTCCGACCTGCGGCCACGACTGGCGCGAACATCTACCTGAGGATGACAGGCCATCAGTGTGCAGCGAATGCCAGTTCGACATCGACCATGGGGTTCCGGGTGCGCCTGAACAACCTTGTACTTCCGAAGTGCCACGACACAGTCAGCCTCAGTAGCGCGGTTCACGAGGGCTGCTTCCAGTCAGCCTTGGCCGTCTGGGGGATCCTGCTTCGGGACGCCTGTCGCAAGGCTCCGTGGCTCCTTGCTCACTGCTCTCACGGGCATGCTTGAATGCCGGTCAATGAAGTGGTCGACCGTTCGACCGGGCCGGCGGTAGGCAGCCTCGTTCGAGACGGGCGCCGCGGTGGGCGCGCTGTTCGTCTGGGATGTCCGAAGTGCAGAGCACATGGAGACCGAAATCAAGAGTCCAGTTGGTCCAAGGGCACGTTCTCCAGAGCCTGGGTCAGGGCGGTCTCGTCGCTGAGGAGGGGCTCGAGTTGTTCTTGGAGCTCCCGCAGATCCTCGATCTTGCCGTAGGCGGCGAACAGGTCACCATCGGGATCCATCTCCAGGCGCCCGACCAGCTCGGGCCACCACCAGGTGACGAGATCGGTCCACGCGTGGCCGGTGGAGCGGACGTCGCGGGTTTCGAGGACCTCGGCGGTGGGCACGTTCACCGGGTCGAAGGTCAAGGATTCGAAGTCCTCATCCAAATTCGAGACGGTTTCCGGAACTGGCGCCTCGCCGGCGGCCACGCGTAGGCAGTTCTCGCCGAAGGTGTACGCGGTGCTGAGCTGTTGCTCCTGTTCTGGGGTGAGGGACCTCAGGGCCTCGATAATCCAGGGTGAGGTAGCCGGTTCGCCCAAGGCTGTGACTTCCTCGGAGTTGATGTTCCACAGCTGGGTGGGGTCGTCCACGGCGTGAACGTCCGCCAGGAAGACGTCCCGGAGTGTGTGGCCGGCGGCGAGTTCTCCCAGGTGGGTTAGCTGCTTCATGGAGTCGATGCGCACTTCCCGCAGCGCCGGCAGGGTGGAGAGCCCGGTCAGGTCCGCTTCCTTGCACAGGGTGAACCAGAGGTCCTCCAGCTCCGGCAGTGCGGGCCAGCGCAACGGGCCGGACCACCGGGCGGAGCGCAAGCGCAGGAACCGCAGCGGCACCCCATCGAGGGCATCCAGGGTGGCCTGCGTGGGCCGGTCAATATCCAGCGTCCGCAGGTGGCTGCCTCGGAGCCACGGGCCCAAATCCCGGGACCACGTAGCGGTCAACTCCCTGAGGGCTGGGAACTGGTGCCCTTCCGGCTTGGGCCCTAGCTTGGCATCCCGCGCGGTGATCGTGGTGATCTGCTCGGTCGGGCCGATCTTGTCCCAGTCCGGCGGACCCCACAGCTCCAGGACGACATTGTTCGGACCGTGGCGTTCAAGCTCGAAGCTACTGTCGGGGTCACGAGGGAAAATCCCCAAGTCATGGCGCATCGGCAAGACTCTCTCTAGCGGGCGGGTATTCACTGCGTACGTTACCTAGGCAGGCCCGGCCTCCAACCCGAACGCCTGAACCAGCGGCTGCGTGTGTCGACAGTGGGGGGGCTCGGGTCCCCCGCGCCGAACGCCGTGGAACCATCCCGTGTAGGGATTTTCAGACGGACGGAATCGGGCGGGACTAAAAGCGTAGTTCTACTAGATCCCGCCGCTTCGAACTGGCACGAAGGCATCGGG
>NZ_CALMQR010000116.1:0-14741 GCF_937871995.1 uncultured Citricoccus sp.
CCGCCGTCGTTGTTGCTAGGTTGGGGTCATGCTCATCGTCGAAGAGACCTTCCTGCTGCTGACCAAGGACAACGGGGCCGCCGAGAGGGTCTCGCGATACCGCCGCCACGGGCTCGTCGCGGCCCTGCTGACGGACCTGGCCGAGGCCGGGGTCATCGACGTCGGCCAGGGCCGGGACCCCCGGGTCGCGGTGGTGCGGGCCGGCACCACCGGGGATCCCGTGCTGGACGCCTCGCTGCCCGCCCTGGACCGGTTGTCCGGGAAGAGGATCTCCGCGCTGCTGGCCAGCCCGGCGCTGGATCCGGAGCGGGCCGTGGGGCACGCGCTGGCCCGGCAGGGCATCGTGCAGGAGGTCCCCCGCCGGTTCCGCGCCCCTCACTACGTCATCACCAGCCCGGCACCGGAGATCGCCCTGCGCCAGCGGCTCGGCGAGGTCCTGGCCGGGACCCGTGAGGCCACCCGGGCCGACGGGACCGAGCTCGGCATCCTCAAGGCCCTGAACCTCGCCTACGGCCTGCTCGGCCCGGCCCGCGGCGACCTGGACCGCCGCGGGCTGGCACGACGCATCGTGGCCGTCTCCCAGGATAATCCCGCCGTGGCGGCCCTGCAGCGGAGGGTGGGCACCATCCCGGCCTCCACCACGGTCGCCGTGACCGCGGCCGGCGCGGCCTGAGCCGGTCGCCCCGACGCCGCCTGACCGCTCAGGCCGGATCCGTGGAGCCCTCTTCCACGGGCGTGACGGCCGGTTCCGGCGTCCCCTCCGCGGCCAGCGCCTGGTGGCGGCGGTAGACCTGGACGCCGATGGCCACGGGGATGGCCGCGACGGCGGCCGCCCGCATCCAGGGCCGGTCCAGGACGTGGCCGGTCGCCGCGTCCAGGGACACCCGCCCGGCACCGCCGACCGCGAAGGCCGTGGCGGCCAGGCCGAGCACCGCGGGGTACTCCAGGCCGCCCTCGGTGGCGAAGAAGCCCTGGGGGGCGTGCACGCTGGCCGCCACGCCCATCGTCGTGGCCGCTGCCGCCCCGGCGGCCGGCGTCGCCAGGCCGAGGGCCAGGGCCAGGCCGGCGCCGGCCTCACCGACCCCGGCGAGCACGGCGCTGGTCTTGCCCGGGCGGAAGCCCATGGCGTGCAGGCCCTGGCTGGTCCCCTCCAGGCCGCCGCCGCCGAACCAGCCGAACAGCTTCTGCGTGCCGTGGGCGATCAGTACTCCGCCGAGGCCGACGCGGAACAGCGTCCGGGCGGCGGTGGTCGCGTTGGGGGTGGGGTTCTCGTAGCTCATCGGGGTCCTTCCAGGTGGGCGAATGATGGCGCGGGTGCGCGCCGCCCACCCTAGCGCTCGGTGCGCGGCTGGTGCTGGTCGACCTGCGGCTGGTACCCGGAGGCGCGCAACCGGCCCAGCACCTGTTCGGAGTGGTCCAGGCCGCGGGTCTCCATGTCGATGGTGATCGTCACGTCGCCCATGCCCAGCGATCCGCCGATGCGCGTGTGGTCCACGCGGGTGACGTTCGCGTCCGTCTCGGCGATGATCCGCGAGATGGTGGACAGCTCGCCGGGCCGGTCCTGCAGGGACATCTTCACCGTCAGGTAACGCCCGGCCGCGGCCAGGCCGGACTGGATGACCTTGAGCATCAGCATCGGGTCGATGTTCCCGCCCGAGAGCAGCACCACGGTGTGCTTCGACTGGATGCCCAGCTCGGCCAGCTTGCCCTCCAGCAAGGCGGCCACCCCGACCCCGCCGGCCGGCTCCACGACCATCTTGGAGCGCTCCAGCAGGAACACCAGCGCGTTGGCGATGGCGTCCTCCGAGACGGTCACCACCCCGTCCACGAGCTCCCGGATGATCTGGAACGGGATCTGTCCCGGCTTGCCCACGGCGATGCCGTCGGCGATGGTGGACACGGTCTCCAGCGGCACCAGGGCGTCCGCGGCCAGCGAGGGCGGGTACGCCGCCGCGTTCTCCGCCTGCACGCCGATGATGTTGATGTGCCGGCCCTGGCGCCGGGCCATCTCCTTGACGGCCACCGCCACCCCCGCCAGCAGTCCGCCGCCGCCGATCCCCATGACCAGGGTGTCGACGTCGGGTGCCTGCTCGAGGATCTCCAGGCCGATGGTGCCCTGGCCGGCGACCACGTCCGCGTTGTCGAAGGGATGGATGAACACGGCGCCGACCTCCTCGGCGTACCGCTGGGCCTCGGCGAGGGCCTCGTCCACGTTGTTTCCGTACAGCACCACCTCGGCACCGTGGTCCCGGGTGGCCTGGAGCTTGGGCAGGGCCACGCCCAGGGGCATGAAGATCCGTGCCTTGATCCCGAGCTTGGAGGCGGCCAGGGCCACTCCCTGGGCGTGGTTGCCGGCCGAGGCGGCCACCACGCCGCGGGCCTTCTCCTCGTCGCTGAGCTTGGCCATCCGCACGTAGGCGCCCCGGACCTTGAATGATCCGGCGCGCTGGAGGTTCTCGCACTTGAGGTGCACCGTGGCGCCCGTGACCCGTCCCAGGGCCCGGGAGTGGTCCAGCGGCGTCGGGACGATGACGTCCCGCAGCATCTCGCGGGCCTGTTCGATGTCGGCCAGGGTGACGGGCAGGACCGGGCGGGTCCCGGAGGCCTCACCCACGGCGTCGGCACCGGCGTCAACACCGGCCTCGGCCGGCACGGTGGCGTCGTCCGGGGCGTGCTCCGGACGTTGGCTCTGCGGGGTCGTGGTCACTGGTGTCCTCCGTCCTGGTCCGGCCGGCGGCCGGAGCGGTCCATCCCCGTATTGTCCTCCCCCGGACCGGTCCCGCCGCGCACATTGCCGCCGTCGGGACTCACGCGGGCGGCGTCGGGGCCGTCGTCGTCCGCCGTGCCGGCGCCGCCGTGGTCACGCCAGCGCCGGGGGAGGAAGCGGGAACGGGTCTGGGACCGCTTGAGTTCACGGCGCGCCCGGCGTCGTTCCGTGACGCTGGTGCCGCCCCGGCCCTCGGCACCGTCGGCTCCCCCGGTGGCCTTGCGCACCACCCCGTCGATGGTCTCGTAGGCACGGCCCCACGGCCCCTCGAGCTCGGCGGCGCGCTCCTTCAGCGTCCCCTCCCGCGGGACGTCCGGTCTGGGTTCCTGGTCGCCCTCCAGCCACGGCCGGGCGTGGAAGTACTTGATGGTCGCGTTGAGGAACGCCATCAGCGGGACCGCGAAGACGGCACCCACGAGCCCCAGCACGGCCGTGCCCCCCGAGACCGCCAGGAACACGGCCAGCGGGTGCAGGCTGACCGCCCGGCCCATGACGAGGGGCTGCAGGACGTTACCCTCGATCTGCTGCACGAGCAGCACGACGCCCAGCATGATCAGCGCGTTGACGGGGCCGTTGGCCACCAGGGCCAGCAGCACCGCCACGGCGCCGGTCAGGAAGGCACCGACCAGCGGGATGAAGGACCCGAAGAACACCAGCACGCCCAGCGGCAGGGCCAGCGGCACGCCCAGGACCCAGGCGCCGGTACCGATGCCGACCGCGTCCACGAAGGCCACGAAGATCTGCACCCGCACGTAACTGCCCAGGGAGTTCCAGCCGGCCTTGCCGGCCCCGTCGATGGCCTCGCGGTGACGGCGGGGCACGAAGTTCAGGCAGAACCGCCAGATCCGCTGTCCGTCGTAGAGGAAGAAGATCAGGGCGAAGACGGCCAGCACGGTGCCGGCCGCGATGTTGCCGGCCGTGGAGCCGAAGCCCAGGGCGCCGGAGAGGATCTGCTGGCTGTTGTTGCGGACGGTGTCGCCGAGGTTGGCGAAGATGTCGTTCCACTGGTCCGTGGTCACGCCCACGCTGGCGAGCCAGGCGACGATGCCCTGGACGCCGACCATGATCTGGTCGCGCATGTCCGTGAAGCCCACGGTCAGCTGCTGGCCGACGAGGGTCAGCAGACCCACGATGATCGCCAGGAAGCCGATGATGATCGCCGTCACGGACAGGCCGGTGGGCACGCCCCAGCGGCGGAACCGCTGGTGCACGGGATTGAGCAGCGTGGCGAGCAGCGCCGCGATGATCAACGGGATGACCAGCAGGGACACGTGGCTGAGCAGCCAGATGCTCGCCCCGGCCATGGCCAGCACCAGCAGGACGCGCCAGGACCAGGCGGCGGCGACCGTCAGTCCGTAGGGGACGTCGGTGGCGACCCGGTTGGCCTGCTGGGATGCCGTGAGCAGGGGATCACGTCCCGGGACGGCCAGTTCGGCCCCGTTCCCGGGCGTCGGCTGGGGGGTGGTGCTCAAGGGCTTGCCTCCTGGTGGGTCACAGTCGCCCGGTGATGCCCCAGGCGGCTGCCAACTGGCCACCCGCGCCGATCCAGGCCAGGCCCTCGCCACTGTTGAGGGCGTTGGCCGGGGCGGTCATCGGCTCCACCGCCACCGCTCGGTGGCGGCCGGGGAACCTGTCCGTGAAGAACACGTGCACGTAGCCGTAGGCCGGTTCGGTCCACAGCTCCACGCTCCGGCCGTCCGGGGCGGCCAGCACGTGGTGGTGCAGTCCGTCCTGGCCGGGCACCAGGTCCGTGAAGGCGGCGTCCAGCAGCTCCGTGCCGACGCGCCGGCCGGCACGGAAATCCGTCGCGGTCCCGTCGACCGCGACGGAGCCGGTGGGGATCATGCGCTCGTCGGACTCCAGCCGGGTGCCGGCGGAGAGCGTGAGGGTCAGGTCCTCGCTGGGCACCTGGCCGATCCGCAGGAACGGGTGCGCACCGAAGGCCACCGGTGCCGGGCGGGGCGAGTGGTTGGTGAGCTGCTGGTGCACGGTGAGGGCGCCGGCGTCGTCCAGCGCGTAGTCGACCTGGTGCGTGAGCCGGAAGGGGTAGCCGTGCTGGGGGTGGATCTCACCGCGCAGGACCACCCGGTGCCCGGAGAGCCGGACGGCGTGCAGGGCCGTGTTCCGCAGCAGGCCGTGGCTGGCGTTGGACCGCGACGGCTCGGTCAGGTCCAGCTGCTGGGTGACCCCGTCCAGTTCCCATCGGCCGTCCCGGACCCGGTTGGGCCACGGGGAGAGCTGGATCCCGCAGGCGGAGGGTGGAAGCTCGTCCTCGTCGTAGGTCTCCACCAGGGCGGTGCCGTCCACCTCGTAGTGGCGCAGGGCGCCGGCCAGTGAGGTCACGGTCGCCTCGGCCCCGCCGCGGCGAATGACGTACTGCGTGCCGGTGGCCGCCGGCCCGCCGAAGGCGGGCATGGCGGCCACCGTGGATGCGTCGGTCATCGTGGGGATCGTCGGGACGGCGGTCCGGGACGGTCAGTCGTTGCCGCGCAGGATCGCCAGGATGCGCAGGATCTCCACGTACAGCCACACCAGGGTGACGGTGAGCCCGAAGGCCGCGGACCAGGAGTACTTCTGCGGGGCCCCGGCCTTGACGCCCTCGGTGATGGCGGTGAAGTCCATGACCAGCGAGAACGCCGCCAGGAACACGGCCAGGACGCCGATGCCCAGGCCGAGCAGCGGGAACTCGCCGCGCAGGCCGAACATGGCGTCGGTGACGCCGAAGAGCATCAGGAAGAGGTTGACCAGCGAGAACAGGGCGTAGCCGATCATCGCGATCATGAAGATCTTCACGGACTTGGCGGAGACCCGCCACTTCCCGGAGGCGAACAGCGCGAGGGTCACGGCGAACACGCAGAACGTGGCCAGCACGGCCTGGACGGCGATGCCCGGCCACATCTGCTCGAAGACCTGGGAGATGCCGCCCAGGAACAGGCCCTCGGCGGCAGCGTAGAGGAGGATCAGGACCGGCGACGGCTCACGCTTGAAGGAGTTGACCAGGCCCAGCACGAGGCCGACGATAGCCCCGGGGAGCATCAGGGCCGGCATCATCCAGCCGACCACCGCACCGACCAGGACGAGGCCCAGGGTGATGATGGTCTTGGCGATGACGTCGTTGTAGCTCATCCGCCCGGTGTCGGCGGGGCCGGCGGCCGGCTGGGCGTACATCTGCTCCAGCTGCTCCGGGGAGTACTGCGGGGTCCGGGGGGCCTGCTGGCCGTACTGCGGCTGCTGTCCGCCCGCGTACCAGCCCTGGCCCTGCTGGGAGCCCGGGCCGCCCTGATACCAGCCCGGTGCCTGCCGGGTCGCGGCGCCGCCCCGGCCGTCACCGGAGTGCATCTGTTCCTGGAAGTTCTTGCTGTTGAAGACGGGGTTGGCCACTGGCCATCTCCTCTGCTGATCGCGTGCGGTCCACGGTAGTGCGGCCTGACCTCGCGGGTCAGGCGTGGGGGGCTGGCTCCAGTCTACCGTCCGCATCCGAAAAGCAACCTGGCAGCGGGCGGATCCGCGGTCCGTCCGCTGTCAGCGCAAGGCGCCGTCAGCCGGTTCAGCCGGTTCAGCCCAGGAGCTTCGCCTTGGCGGCGGCGAACTCCGCGTCCGAGAGCAGGCCGGACTGCTTCAGCTCGGCCAGCTGCTGCAGCTGCGCGAGCACGTCCGCCCCGCCGGCGGCCGGTGCGGCGGGCGCGGCCTGTGGTGGCGGGGCCGGCACGGCCTGTGGTGGCGGGGCCGGCGCCGCGACGGCCTGGGCCGCGGCCGCGTCGGCCTGCGCCTGCTGCTGGGCGGCCGCGTACTGGTCCTGTTCGAACTGCGCCTGGGCCCGTCGGTCCCGGCGGTCCTGGACCCCACCGGAGACCGCGGAGGCGGTCCCGGCCACGACGGCGGTCCGGGCTGCGAGTCCGATGATGCCAGGGCGTCCACGTCGACGGAGGGGCATGTCAGTTTCCTTCCACTGGTTCGTACAGGTCGACGAGCGCGTTGACCACCGGCGCGGGGATGCGCTCGACCCGGAGCACCTCTCCCCCGGCCCGGGCCAGCTCCTCGGTGAGGGTCCTGGCGAAGGTGAGCTCGATGGCCATGACCACCGCGGAGGTCCCCGCCGCCATCGGCGCCACGAGGTCGGCCAGGTCCTCGTCCGCGACGATCCCCCCGGCCAGGGGGTCCGGCCCGGTGGCCAGTCCGAGGGGGTCCTCCCCCTCCTCCACCTCGACGACGTCGACCTCCCCGTCCTCCCTCTTGCTGACGAACACCAGGTCCAGCAACCGGACGACACCGGTGGCCAGCAGGTCGGCCAGTGCCCCGAAGGTACCGGCATCGGGTCGATCCGAGTCGAACCCCACGAGGTACAGCTCCACGGGTCCATAGCGGAACTCAGGCATCGTGTTCCCTTCCTCTTCCGTTCCTCTTCCCCGGCGTGTGTCCTGGCCTGCCGGTGACGGTCGTTCGCCGGCAGGCGTTCCCTGCACACCGGTCCTCTGGTTCGATGCTTCCCGCCCATGGACGGTGATGGTGGGGTGCTCATCCGGACCGGGCGAGCCCGGACGGCCCCGGGCCGGGACACCGGCAGCGTGGGCCGGGGGCCGCGCCCGCCCGCTCGCCCGTTCCAGGTGAGTCACCCCGACGGACCGTACGGGGACGTGTGACCCTCTGTGCGATCACCGAGGCGCGCCCTCGTGGTGCATCCCCCAGAAAGGCAGAACCATGGTCCCGAGGTCATCGTCCTGGCCGGGGCCCCTGGGGCCGGTGGAGTTCCTCGCCGCCCGGCTCGTCGAGGCCCGCCCGGACCCGGACCTGCTGCGGCGCCTGAGCGAATTGGTCCGTGCCGGAGGCGTCCGGGTGCTGGACTTCGTGGTCGCCAGCCGCACCGCCCACGGCCGGGTCTCCTGGAGCGACGTCGATGCCGAGGAGTTCTCCCTGGCCGGCGTCGACCTCCTCGTCCCGGGGATGATCACGGAACAGGACATCCGGGAGGTCCTGGCCATGGTCACCCCCGGCGGCTGGGCCATCATCCTCGTCGAGCACACCTGGTCCTCCCCGGAGCGCCAGTTCAGGCACCCGGGGGCGATGGTCGTTCCCGTGGCCCACGTCCCGGCGGCGGCCGCGGAGGCCGCTCTGGAGGCGGCCCTGTCCGATCAGGAGCGGACCGACGACGAGGACCCGGACGACGGCCCGGCCTGAGACGCGGCGACGGTCACCGTTCCGGGCCCGCCGTCACGGAGCCACCCTCTGGGCCTCACGCCGGCTCTGGACGCCGAGCTTGCGGTAGATGGCGCGCTGATGGGTCTTGACCGTGTTCACCGACACGTAGAGTTCCTCGGCGATCTCCCGGACCGTCCTGGAGGTCTGCAGCAACCGGAAGACGTCCCGCTCGCGCTCGGACAGCGCCTCCAGCACGCCACCGGCGGGGGACATCGTCAGGCACGCGGTGATGAAGCCCTCGTGCCGCGTCCGGCGCGAGAGGTGGTCCGCGAGCAACAGCCGCATGTCCAAGTCGCCGTCGCAGAAGGGCACCCGGATGTCCTCCGCCGTGGCTGTGTCCAGGGCAGACTCGCACAGTTCGTGCGCGAGGTCCGGCTCGCCCCGGTGCTTGTGCACGAGTGCGGCGGTGGCGCGGGTGGCCACCCGGACGTAGGAGATCCCGAAGGAGGAGCGGTGGTGTGCCAGCAGGTGCAGGGCGGCCGCCGGATCGCCGGCGCGCCGGAGTATCCCGGACAGGGCCACCCCCACGAACGGCGGGTCCGCGGTCCCGGCGTGCCTCTCGGCGAGTGCGACGGCCCTGACGCGGTGGCCGGCGGCCTCGTCCAGGACCGCCACAGCGGTGTCCCGGAACACCGCCCGGTCCACGCCGTGGACGTCTCCGGGGGGAAGGGCCTGGATCTCGGCTGCGGCCCGACGTCGCATCGCGGGGTCCTGGGAGGCGGCGGCGTTGAGCGCCAGCACCATCCGCGCGACGCCCGTGAAGGACATCCGCGAGTCACCGCTCTCGATCACCCGGAGCAGCTCGCGGTGCGCCGTGGCGTGGTCCGCCGACCAGTACGCCAGCCAGCCCGCCGCCAGGGCGCCCCCGCCGCTCCCGAAGTAGGCCCCGGTGAGCGTCGGGGGCTCGCGCTGGGCCGCCAGCCGGTCCAGCACCTGGCGCGCCCGCCGGTGGTTTCCGCTCCAGGCCGCCGCGGACGCGAGGTGACCGAGCGCGCGTCGTTCCAGGGCGAGGTCTCCCAGTGCGCTCGCCTCCCGTGCCGCTGCCGAGAGGAGCTCCTGGCCCAGGCCGGGAAGGACCTGCAGACGCAGTGCGTTCCAGCCGAGGAGGAAGAGCACGGGGGCATGCTCCCGGCGGTCCAGCGCCTGGGGGGTGGCCAGTAGCTCGTGACCGTCCGCGCAGGCCCGCAGGGCCTCGGCCTGGTCGTCCACCAGGAAGAGCCGGGCGAGGCGTAGCACCGCACCGGTGCCGCCGTCGGGACCGGTGCTGCCACCGGGACCGGTCCTGGCCGCCAGCCGGGTGGCCCGGGCGAAGCGCGTACGGGCCACCCGGTGCTCGCCGATGATGTCCTCGGCACAGGCCCACACCAGCAGGACGCGGGGGTCCTCGGCCACCCCGTCCGGCAGGCCGGCACACCACTGGGCCACGGCGGTGGCCTGGTCGTCCACCAGCAACCCGACCCACCGCCGGGTCAGGGTGTCCACCGCACGCTCCACCGCACCGGCGGCCACCAGGTGTCCCATGGATGCCAGCGGATCCGTGGCCTCCAGGAACCGGGCGGCCCGGGCGTGCGCCTCCCGCCACCGTGAGTCCTGCTCCGCGGACTGGATACGTCCGCACTGACGGGCGAAGACGGGGTGCCACCGGTAGGCCACCCTGCCGTCCAGGTCGAAGCGGTGGAGGAAGATGCCGCGACTCGCGAGGTCCTCGAGCAGGGTCCCCGCGTCAGGTCGCCCGGTCACCGCGACGGCGAGGTCCGGGGTGAGCTCGGGACAGGCGGTGGCCGTCATGATGAACGACGCCAGGTGCCCGGGCAGTGCCGCGAGCACGTGGTCCCGGATGTAGTCCCCCAGCCGGGTGTGCGCGTCCTGGTCGGCTGGAGCGGGGCGCTGCCCCCCGAGGATCGCCAGGCGGGTGGCGATGGGCCAGCCCTGGCAGTCCTCCATCAGGTCCCGGGTCCCGAGCCCCGACCCGAGGTGCGCGCACAGCCGGGACAGCTCCTCGACGTCGAAGGCCAGGTCCTCGCCGGACACGAGGGCCCCCGGGTCGGTGAGCAGGACCCTGGACAGTGCCACTTCGAGGAACGACGTGCCCACCAGGACCAGGCGCAACGGATCCGGCCTGCTCTCCAGGAGCAGGCCCAGCAGGCCGCCGCCCAGGCCCCCACCGGCCCGCTGGGCGTCGTCGATCACCAGGTAGACCTGCGCATCCAGGTCCTGGGCGGCCCGGCAGACCTGCCGGTACACGGCCTTGACGCCTCCTCCGGCGTCGATGCCGGAGAAGGCCCCGGAGGAGCGCACCCCGCGCGGCGGCAGGGCCTGGAGGGATTCCACGATGCCGGAGGTGAGCGCGGAGGGGTCGCTGTCCGCGGAACTGAGCGAGAGCCAGGCGACCGCACCGGCGTGGGAGGCGGCCCAGGTCGCCACCGCGGTGGTCTTCCCGTAGCCGCTGGGTGCGGCCACGATCGTCACCGGGTGCTGTGCCGTCGCTGCTTCCAGGGCCGCGTGCAGGCGGGGCCTGCCGATGGTACCGGCGGGCGGTTCAGGTGCGCGGTACCGGGCCCAGGAGGAGAGACGTGAGGGCGGGTTCGCCTGGGTCACGGTCCCGAGTGTAGGCCGGGACGCCCCCGGCCGGGAGGTCCCGGCGGCGGCTCGGAGACACCCCAGGACCGGCCCGGTCCCGTGGACGGTCGGAACCATGGTGCCCCCGGTGGGACTCGAAACCTCCCTTAGTCTTCCTCTAGCGTGGACTTCCCCGTAATTCAGGGGTTTCTGATGCGGTGAGATTAGTGGAATTCCGGCCAGTTGTGGGCAAAGTGTGGGCAAAACGTGGGCACGAACGCGACCGTAGATCATAGGTCCCTCGGTCGCCGACGTTTTGGTCCGTGGTGCTCACTAGGGATACGACGCAGCGATGGCTGCGTCCGAGACGCTGAGAACAGTCCTTGTGCTGTTAACCAAGTGACGCTAATCGTGCAAGTATCGGGAGGCTGTGTTGAGATGAGCGCGTAACGAAACCGCACGCTAGCAGCTTTTCCTGCCTTCGATCACTTGTTTGAATACGCGCGAAATGGGCACTAGACATACCCGACAAAATCAACAGGAAGGCGGACGGTGGCGCATAAGAAGTCCGATCATTACGCATCTTTGCGGGCGAACTGTGACGATCTTCCCGGCAGCATGGACGCCAGCCAGTACAAAGAAAGTCGTTGGGGTCAACGCAACGGCTCATCGTTGGCTGAGGAGACTTGGTGATGTTGACGCACATTAACTGCACGAGCATACGGCTCGTCTGCAGTTTGGAGTCGAAGTGAGCCCGAGGCCGGGTGGTGAAGCCGACAAGCTGGGCAACAAGTACGAGGCAGCGTGGGCAATTAGGCATGCGCTTTACTGCATCGCTGATGACCGCCATTCACTGACACTCGAAGATGTGGATATTGAAGTCGGCAAAGGGGCGGAGTTCACCTTCGTAAGCAGTACATCCACTGAGGTTCACCAACTCAAGCGTCAGAATGGAAGCAGTAATAGCTGGACGGTTCGGTCTCTCGCTGACCTCAGGGTTTTCGAGGCGGCGGCCGCTCATGTTGCGGCAGGCCGCAAGTTTCACTTCGTATCTCTAGTCCCTTGCCGTCCGTTGCAGGAGTTGGCTGAGCGAGCTCGGAAGTCGTCCGATCTGACTTCGTTCACTCAATCCTGGCTGACAGGCGAGCTCCGTCCTGTCTTTGATCAGGTGTCTGCCACAGGCATTCTTGGCAGTCCGCAGAACGCATGGGACACCTTGCGGGGCATGTGGTTCTCGGTCCAGGACGAGCACGACATCATCCGAATGAACGCAATGTTCGCCGGACGTCAGTTGGGTGGGGCGACGGGGCATTTGATTGCTCTCGCGATCGGAGACATCCTTCTCGACAACCTAGGCCGGCGTCTTACTCGGACTGAGCTTCTGGAGCTACTCACTCAGCAAGACATCCGTCCGCTCGAGGCTGCCTCGCACCAAAGCGCGCACGAGCAAGTCAGTGCTCTCACGAACAGTTGGCGCGAATCGGTCCAACGCGAATTGCTGCAGCCCCGAATTGAGCGAGCCGAAGCTCCTCAGCTTATCGACGCGCTTCGCGATCGCCAGATGGGCTTTGTGGCCGGTACGGCCGGTGGGGGTAAGAGTTCCGTTCTAGAGCAGTCTGTCGAGTCACTTGAAGCGTCAGGCGCCGAAGTGCTAGCGATTCGCCTTGACCGCCTCGAGTCGTTTGCCTCCACGACGGACTTAGGCCGACAGCTTGGACTAGAAACCTCGCCGGCGGTTGTGTTGGCACTGGCTGCCGAAAGCCGGGACGCGTTTCTTGTCATTGATCAGCTCGATGCGGTCAGCCTTGCGTCGGGACGAATGCCCGAGAGCTTCGACATCGTTGTGGACCTCATTGGAGAAGCGTTGTCGGTATCGGGCGTCAAAGTCATCCTCGCCTGCCGAGAGTTCGACATCGACAACGACCATCGGATTCGGTCTTTGGCTAACCGGCCCGACACGGTGAGGGTGTCGGTTGGCCCTCTCTCTGGCGACGTAGTCAACGCCGCCGTCAGTGAGATGGGTTTCGATGCGACGGTTTTGACTGATTCCCAACGATCGATCCTGCGAATTCCGATGCACCTCGTGCTACTTAGGACAATCGCAGGCCAAGAGGGAGCGCTGGCATTTCAATCCAAGGGCTCACTGTTTGAGGCCTATTGGGAGCGTAAGCGACAAACCTCTCGTGCAAGGCGAGTTAATGTGCGATTTAACGAGGTGATCAGTCGGGTCGCAAACGCGGCAAGCGACCGCCAGACGCTCTCCGTCCCGGTCGAGATACTTGATGACGGTGACCTGATCGAGGATGCGAACGTGCTTGTTTCGGAGCACGTCCTTGCACGTGACGGCGATCGGATCGCGTTCTTCCACGAGACGTTCTTTGACTATGCGTTTGCTCGGCAGTGGGTGTCGCGATCAGAGTCCTTGGTCGACTTTCTGCTTCGACACGAGCAAGAACTGTTCCGCAGAGCGCAGGTACGTCAGATCCTGCAGCACCTCCATGATCGCGAGCCTGGGCGTTTCCGCGTTGAAGCATCAGCCCTGTTGATGAGTGAACAGGTGCGTTTTCACATCAAGGCGACCGTGCTCGCAGTGCTCTCCAACTTGATCGTTCCGACCAGCGAGGATGCCGAGGTCATCTTCGAGGTTGCTGCAACGGTGCCGCGGCTTGAGGAGCAACTCTGGTTGCACACACGCCGCGCCCCGTGGTTCAGGAGGTTCTACGAGGACGGCACGATCACGGCCTGGCTTGATAGCGGGGAGCCGATTCTTGGGAAACGTGCGATCAACCTGATGATGAGCGCAAGTATGGAGCTACTGGGCGAGGTCGCCGAGCTTTTACGTGCACGTCAGGCTGCGCCTGAGTACCTCGACTGGCTGCGCTGGATCGTTCGGTTCTCCGACGCGCATCAGAGTCGCCCGTTGTTCGACCTATTGCTCGCGGCGGTGCGCGAAGGTGGCTTCGACGCCGCCGAGCATGAGCTGTGGCTGGCGACGCACAACCTTGCAGAGCACAAGCCGCTTTGGGCAATTGAGTTGATTGAGGCACGGGTCATCGACCACGCACAAGGACTTCAGCTCGACGAGAGGGGGAGGGTGGCTCTTCTCAATGTTCGCGAGTATGGCGCAGCTAAGCTGGCGCGCGAAGCCGCCGCAGCCGAGCCCCTGACCTTCGTCCAGACTGTCGTTCCGTATCTACGTCAGGTCATGGCCGCCACGGCCTACGAGCCGCGTCCCGATGATCCCATTCCTGACCGACACTTCTCCGCGCGATTTGATGTCGACGTGCTTGATGACAGAAAGCTTGATGATGCGCTGTTCACTGGCTCAATTCGTGCACTCGAAATGCTTGCTCGGACCTCACCGCACGAAGTCCGACCGCTTCTCGAAGAACTAGCCGCCGATCCGCACGATGCGGCTCAGTTCTTGCTCTACCGGGCGCTGACTGCTGGTGCTACCAACTTCGCCGATTGGGCGGCAACTCTGATTCTGGAAGGTGGCACCCGTCTTGATTGCGGTTACATGTCGGACTCCGACTGGGCCACGCGCGAGTTGGTCCATGCGGTTGCGCCGCACCTTAGCGACGAGGTTCACCGGCAGCTTGAAGACAAGTTCCGAGACCTGCACAACACAAACGAAAGTCGATACAGTTTCGGACGGTCCGCGTTCACGTTGCTTTCGGCTCTTGAGGAAGAGCGACTAAGTCTAGATGGCAGACGTCGGCTGGCCGAGTACCGCCGAAAATTCCAGGAACACGCGCCGTCGAAGCCGCGCGGCATCATTAGCGGCACGATCGACTCGCCAATCGGGCCGCAAGCAGCGA
Organism: uncultured Citricoccus sp.; assembly: GCF_937871995.1. Classification (NCBI taxonomy): domain Bacteria; kingdom Bacillati; phylum Actinomycetota; class Actinomycetes; order Micrococcales; family Micrococcaceae; genus Citricoccus; species uncultured Citricoccus sp. Next base: position 14,344 of record NZ_CALMQR010000116.1, read on the forward strand.
GCAAGATGACCGATGAGCAGTGGCTTAAGGCCATGAGCAGGTACAACTCTGACGAAACGAATTACGGCACCTTCACTGGTGGGGCCCGCGAGCTGTCGAGTGTCCTGCGTAAGGAAGCCGCTGCAAACCCGAGTCGCTTTGCCGGCTTAGCACTCCAACTAACGCCGGAACACAATGCAGCATACGCCGCTAATTTCTTGATGGGCTTCGCGGATGCCGACCGCTCTGACGAGACGGCACCACTCATTTACGACGCCGTTCGACACATCGCGTCCCTCGGGCATGATGAGGTCGACCGCTGGCTTGGTGACGCGCTGCAACGCTACTACCGCGACGTGCCGCTGGATCTAGACGGTATGTAGTGACCGCTCCGGCGTGGAGGGGTTGCGGGCCGGGGC
>NZ_CALMQR010000117.1:0-20162 GCF_937871995.1 uncultured Citricoccus sp.
GGAGTTGCCGCTGGTAGCGGTGGACTTGCCACCGGTGCCGGAGAACTGGCGATGACCGGTGCGGACGTGTTCTGGTTCGTGCTCGCGGCGTTCGCCCTGCTCGCACTGGGCCTGGCTCTTCTGCGCATCGTCCCGAGGCGGCACACCGCTCCCAGTGCCGAAGACCACTGGGACGCAGAGACGACGCGGACAGAGCGACGCTGACGCGGTAGGACAGCTGGATCGTTGAGCTGTCCGGAATAACAGTCGCGGCCCCCCGCCATATCCCCCAGGACCCCGGACCGATACGGGCCCTCAGACCGCACCCCTCGCCAGGCACGGAAGGGGTGCGGTCTGCGAGGGGAAGGACAAGTCCCCTCGTGGGATCAGCGTACGTAGATCGATCTGTAGGCCGACGCCCACCGACACGGGGCGTGGCAGAGAGGGCGTCATGGTCGACCCCAGAAGTACCGGATCGCCGGGCCGTGAACGGCGTTTCATCGAGATGATCGTCAGGGGTGTGGCAGAGGTCCTGTTTACCGCCGGGGTCACGCTGTTGCTGTTCGTGGCCTGGCAACTGTGGTGGACCAATCTGGATAGTGACCGCGAACAGGCGTCCGTGGTGAGTGAAACCGCCCGTCAGTGGAGCCAGCAGAGGGCCACTGAGTCTTCTGCGGCCGGGTCCCCGGCCGAAGGGGAGGTATGGGGCATCCTCTATGTCCCTCGTTTTGGGCAGGATTACGCCAAACCCATCGCGGAGGGTATCGACCTGGAGGTTCTGAACTCTGCCGGGATCGGTCACTACCCCGGCACTCAACGGCCAGGCCACATCGGGAACGTCGGCCTGGCCGGCCATCGGCAGTCGCATGGCCAGGTGTTCTGGGCCATGGACACGCTCCAGGCGGGGGACAAGGCCTACATCCAAACCCAAGAAGGCATCTACACCTACACCTACCGCAACACCCACATCGTGTACCCGTCTGAGAGCCAGGTCCTGCTGCCCGTGCCGGGCGAGAGCAACGCGCACCCCACACGGAAGATCCTGACCCTCACGACGTGCCATCCTCCCTTCACCACAGACATGCGCATGGTCGTGCACCTGGAGCAAAGCTCCTTCTCAGCAGCACACACTGAGCCTCCGTCCCAGATCCGCGACGTCGTCAGCCAGATGATCACCCTCGAAGGAGCTTGAGAGATGTACGCCTGGATCTTCCGTCACCTGCCCGGCCCGCTGTGGCTACGTGTTCTACAAGCAGGCGTACTAGCGGGGTTGGCCATCGCCGTACTGATGATCTGGGTCTTCCCCTGGATCAGCGAGTTCTTGCCGTGGACCGCATCCACCCTCGGTTCATCAACCACCCACACCCCTGCCTGAGATGAGCAACCACGCGCCCTCACCGCTGGGGCCGGCCCTCAGCGTCCTTGTCATCACCCCTTTGGGCTGGTGGTATGACAGACCAGGTGGTCCCGTCGGCCGATTCCACGACTACTAGTCTGAGGTCTTCGGGACCACCTTGAGCGGCCTGACGATCACACACCATCCGCACCGCTCGATCGCGGAACTCAGGGGTGAACCTCTGGGGCATGTACCGATTCTCCTGCGTGAGACTCGGAATCAAGCCCAGGGCGCTTCAGCGTGCGCTGTATAGAGTCCGGGCCCGATCGGGAACCCAGTCGCTGGTCCCCCCAGGGGATCCCCTTGAGGCGCAGGCTCGACGCCACGCGGCCGCTCAGTGCCCGAGGTGGTCCAGGAGCTCCCGCTCGGCGGCGTCCAGGTACCCGCGCAGCGCCTGGGCCGCCTCCTCCCGGCGCCCGGCCAGCACGAGGTCCAGCAACCGGAGGTTGCGCTCCGCATAGGGAGCATGGAAGCCCGAGGGGTTCGCCATGCCGTGGAACACCAGTCGCATACGCGCCAGGGTCCGGTCCATCACCGTGCTCAGCGTCGGGGAACCGGACATCGCGACGATCGCGTCGTGCAAGCGCTGGTTCGCGCCCGCCATCGAGTCGGCGTCACCGGCCTCCAGGGCCCCCGCGATCGCCGCCCGGATCCCGCGCAGCTCCTCCTCGCGTTCCTCGGTGAGGTCGCCCCACAGCAGGGCGGCCGGCTCGAGCATGCGGCGCACCTGGTAGACGTCCCGGATGGCCTCGGCGTCCGGCGAGGCCACGAAGACGCCCCGGTTCGGCACCCGCTGCACGATCGACTCCGCGGCGAGCGCTGCGAAGGCCTCCCGCAGGGTGTTCCGTGAGACCTCCAACTCCTCGGACAGGGCCTGCTCGGCCAGCTTGGCACCGGGTCTCAGGTCACCGGCGGAGATGCGCCGGCGCAGCACCTGGGCCACCCAGGCCCCGGTGTGGGCGTGGACGGCGGTGTCCGTGACGGGGTTCACGCCAGCCGCCCCAGTTCCTGCCCCTTGCTGATCCGATCGGCCGGGTGCAGGTCCGCCCGGGAGAACGTGCCGGCGTGGTCTGCGGAGACGGTGGTCTCCATCTTCATGGCCTCCAGCACCGCCAGGCCCTGCCCTGCGGCCACGGACTCGCCGTCCCCGGCCAGCCACTTGACCAGCGAACCGTTCATCGGCGAGGCCACGGCGCCGTCGGTGGCCTCCCCGGCATCGGCGCCGTCCGCCGCACCGGATCCGACGCCGGTCCCGCCCCCGCCGCTGCGCAGCGCGCGCACCAGGTCGGCCGGCAGGCCCAGCCGCACCGCCTTGCCGTCGAGGGTCACGGTCAGTTCGGTGCGTTCGGCTCCCGGGGCCGCGGCCGCCAGGTAGGGCGAGGCCTCCAGGTCCGCGGTGAACTCGGTCTCGATCCAGGTCGTGTAGACCCCCAGCCGCTCCGGGTCGGTGAACGCGTCCTGGCGCAGGACCTCCTGGTGGAAGGGCACCACGGTCGGCAGGCCGCGGATGACGAGCTCGTCCAGGGCGGCTCGGGCGCGGCGGATGGCCTGCTGCCGGTCCTCGCCCCAGACGATGAGCTTGCCCAGCATGGAGTCGTACTCCCCCGGCACGACCGATCCCGAGCGCACGCCGGTGTCCACGCGGATGCCCGCCCCGGTGGGCGCCTCGAACACCTCGACCGGCCCGGGTGAGGGCAGGAAGCCCAGTGCCGGGTCCTCGGCATTGAGGCGGAACTCGATCGCGTGCCCGCGCGGGGCCGGGTCCTCGGTGAGGTCCAGCGGTTCGCCGGCGGCGATCCGGAACTGCTCCCGGACCAGGTCCACGCCGGTGGTCTCCTCGGTGACGGGATGCTCCACCTGCAGGCGCGTGTTGACCTCCAGGAAGGAGATCAGCCCGTCCGGGGCCACAAGGTACTCCACCGTCCCGGCCCCGGTGTACCCGGCCCGGCGGCAGATCTCCTTGGCGGAGGAGTGGATGCGCTCGCGCTGGTCGTCCGTGAGGAACGGGGCGGGGGCCTCCTCCACGAGCTTCTGGTTGCGCCGCTGCAGGGAGCAGTCGCGCGTGCCGACCACCACGACGTTGCCGTGGGTGTCCGCCAGCACCTGCGCCTCGACGTGCCGCGGTCGGTCCAGGAAGCGCTCCACGAAGCACTCGCCCCGGCCGAAGGCGGTGACGGCCTCACGCACCGCCGAGTCGAACGCGTGCTCGATGTCCTCCATCCGCCGCACGATCTTCATCCCCCGGCCACCACCGCCGAACGCCGCCTTGATGGCCACGGGCAGGCCGTGCTCCTCCGCGAAGGCGCGCACCTCGGCCGCGTCGGCGGCGGGCCCGTCGGTGCCGGGCACGAGCGGGGCGCCGGCGGCCACGGCGATCTGCCGGGCCGAGACCTTGTTGCCCAGCTCGTGGATCGCCTGCGGCGGGGGGCCGATCCAGGTCAGTCCGGCGTCGATCACGGCCTGGGCGAAGTCCGCGTTCTCGGACAGGAAGCCGTACCCGGGGTGGACGGCGTCCGCCCCGGAGCGCCGGGCCACGTCCAGCAGCTTGTCCATGTCCAGGTAGGTCTCGGCGGCGCTGGCTCCGTGCAGGGCGTAGGCCTCATCGGCGGCGCGCACGTGCATCGCGTCCGCGTCCGGGTCCGAGTAGACGGCCACGGAGGCCAGTTGCGCGTCGCGGCAGGCGCGGGCCACGCGCACGGCGATCTCGCCGCGGTTGGCGATCAGGACCTTCGTCAGCGTGTTCATGGATCAGTCCTCTCGAGGGGGGTCGCTGGGTGCTCGGCGGAATCCGCGCCGGGATCCGCGGTGCCGCGTTCCGGGGCCGTGGCGGCGTCCAGGTGCACGGCCGGGACGAGGGTCAGCGGGGTGACCGGCTCGAAGCGGACGCCCGCCCCGGGCGGCAGTTGCGCGGCCAGGGGCAGGTCCTCCGGCACGACGACGCCGATCACCGGGTACCCGCCCGTCACCGGGTGGTCGGCCAGGAACAGCACGGGCAGCCCGGACGGCGGGACCTGCAGGGCCCCGGCCACGGCGCCCTCGCTGGACAGCTCGCCCTCGCGGACCCGTTCCAGGGGGGTCCCGCCCGCGGGCGCCTCCAGGCGCACCCCGATCCGGTTGGACTGACTGCTCACGGCCCAGTCCTGGCCGCCCAGCACCTCCAGCCCGGCGGCGCCGAACCAGTCCTGCCGGGGTCCGGGCACCACGCGCAGGGTGGTCACCTCACCGGCCCGCGGCAGCCGGCGCAGCGCGGGCTCGGCCGTCCCGACGGCGGCGAATCCGCGATCGCCGCGCACCGGCAGTTCGGTGCCGGAGGCCAGCGGTTCGGGACCGATCCCGGACATGGTGTCCGTGGAGCGGCTGCCCAGCACGGCCGGCACGTCCAGTCCGCCGCGCACCGCCAGGTAGGTGCGCAGCCCCGCGGTGGGTTCGTCCAGGATGAGGGTCTCGCCGTCGTGCAGGGCGAACGGGGTGCGCGGCGGGGCGGGCCGGTCGTCGGCACCGCTGCCCGGGACCGACGTGATCCGGGCCGGGGTGTCGGCCCCGGCCAGCGCGAGCACCACGGACCCGCGGGCCCGCACGCTCAGCCCGCCGAGCAGGGCCTCGATCACGGCCTCGCCCGGGGGATTGCCGACCAGCCGGTTGGCCTGCCGGGCGGAGGCGGTGTCCGCGGCGCCGGAGGCGGACACGCCCAGGTCGCCCAGTCCGGGACGTCCCAGGTCCTGGACCAGGGACTGCAGCCCGGGTGCCTCGACGACCAGGGCGGCGGCTGCGGACTGCACCGGTGGGCCCGACGGTGACGTGGCCGTGCCACCGGCGGCCACCGCTCCCGCGGTGCCGGCCTCCGGGGCCGTCGTCGGCTCGGGCATCGACTCGGGCATCGACTCGGGTGCCGGCTCGGGATCACGGGTGACGCGGAGGAGTTCGCGCACCGCCCGGTAGCGCACCCGGTCCCCCGGGCGCACGAGTGCCGGGGAGGACCGTTCCAGGTCCCACATCCTCGCGTCGGTGTGGCCGAGCAGTTGCCAGCCTCCCGGGGAGCTGCGCGGGTAGACCGCGGAGAAGTGCCCGGCGATGGCCACCGAGCCCGCGGGGACGCTCGTGCGCGGGGTGGAGCGGCGGGGCACCTGGAGGGGGTCGTCCTCGGCCACGAGGTAGGTGAAACCGGGCGCGAAGCCCCCGAACGCCCCGGTCCACAGGGTCTGGGTGTGCACCCGCACGACGCCGTCCGCTCCGAGGCCGGTCAGCCGACCGACCTCGGCGAGGTCCTCTCCGTCGTAGACCACGTCGATGTCCACGGTGCGGCCGGACTGCCCGGCGCGGTCGGTGACCGTCAGCGACTGGACGGCGCGCGCGCCGGCCACGGCCGCCGCCCGGTGGGTGAAGGACAGTGTCACGGTCTCGGCGGCCGCCACGGCCTCCACCTGGCCCGGCAGGGGCGCGGCCGTCAGGTGCGCGTGCAGGGCCACGACGTCCGCCAGCGAGGCGCACTCGAGGAGGAACGCCCGGGTGCCGGCCCAGCGCAGGGCGCGCGGCGCCGTCGTCGGCGTCCCGGACGCGGTCGCGGGACCGGTCGTCGAGGTGTCCGGGTCGATCATGCGAACGGTCCCACCTGCACGCCGGCCTCTTCCAGCGCGGAGCGCACCGCCGCGGCCATGGACACGGCCCCGGCGGTGTCCGAGTGCACGCAGATGCTCGAGGCCTCCATGCGCAGGTCGCTGCCGTCGATGGCCGTGAGCCGGTGCTCGGTGGCGAGCCGGACCATGCGGCGGGCCACCTCGGCCTCGTCGTGCAGGACGGCGCCGGGCTCCCGGCGGGAGACGAGCGTGCCCTCGGGGGTGTAGGCGCGGTCGGCGAAGGCCTCGGTCACCACGCGCAGGCCCGAGGCCTCGGCGATCTCGATGGCCGCGGAACCGGGCAGCAGGAGCAGTGGCAGGTCCTGGCCGAAGCCCTTGACCGCGTCCACCACGGCGCGGGCGTGCTCGCGGTGGTGGACGATCGCGTTGTACAGCGCGCCGTGGGGCTTGACGTAGCGCACCACGGTGCCGGCCGAGCGGGCCATCGCCTCGAGCGCACCGATCTGGTAGAGGATGTCGTCGGCGAGCTCGGTGGGCGAGCAGTCCAGGAAACGCCGGCCGAAGCCGGCGAGGTCGCGGTAGGACACGTGGGCGCCGACCGTGGCCCCGGCCTCGGCCGCGTACCGGCAGGTCTGGGCGATGATCGACGGGTCCCCGCCGTGGAAGCCGCAGGCGACGTTGGCCGAGGACACGGACCGCAGGATCGCGGCGTCATCGCCCATCGTGTAGGAGCCGAAGGCCTCGCCGACGTCGCTGTTCAGGTCCATGCGCAGCGCGCCGTGCTGGTCCAGGGTGCCCATGTGGTGACCTCCGTCTCATCGGGTGGTCACTCCAGAATGCACCACAGACCCGGATTGTTCAACAATCCGGGTCTGGGGTGCCGGCGCTTCCGGGCGCGTCTCAGGCGTGCGGCACCACGACGGCGCGGCCGGAGACCCGGCCGTCCACCAGCGCCCGGTAGGCCTCGAGGGCCTGGTCCATCGGGTAGGTGGTGTACATCGGCGTCAACTGGCCGGCCCGGAACATGTCCACGACCTCGTGCAGTTCCTCGATGGTGCCCCAGTAGGTGCTGGTCAGCTCCACCTCGTAGGGCGCGGTGAAGAAGGACCACTCGTAGGGGTGCCCGGCGATCCCGACGATGGTGCAGCGGCCCTGGCGGGCCATCGAGGACATGGCGGCCTGGATGGTCGGCTTCACGCCGACGAAGTCGAACGCGGCGTCCACGCCCCGGCCACCGGTGATCTCCCGGATCCGCTCGACCTGCCCCGCTCCCCCGGGCACGGTGACGGCGCCCAGCCGCTCGGCCTCGGCCATCGCCTCCTCCTTCATGTCGGTGGCGATGATCGTGGCCCCGGTGAGGGCCTTGAGGATCTGCACGCCGAGCAGTCCCAGGCCGCCCAGCCCGATGACGAGGGCGTACCTGCCGCCGCCGTTGAGCTTCGGCAAGGCCAGCTTGATGGCGTGGTAGGGGGTCAGGCCGGCATCGGCCAGCGATGCCGCGGCGACGGGGTCGGCGTCGCCCAGCGGGACCAGGTTGCGGGCCGGCACGCGCACGTACTCGGCCATGCCGCCGTCGCGCCCCAGGCCGACGCCGAGGTACGGCATCGTGGCGGCGTTCTCGCAGTACGTGTCCTGGCCGCGGGAGCACGCCCGGCAGCGCTGGCAGCCGACGGGGCCGTAGACGAGGAAGGCGTCCCCGACGGTCAGTCCCTCCACGCCCGGGCCGAGCTCCTCGATCCAGCCGGAGTTCTCGTGGCCGAGGATGAAGGACGGCTTCTGCGCACCGGGCGCGCCCTCGGCGAAGTCCTGGAAGATCGCCACGTCGGAGTGGCAGGCACCCGCGCCGGCCACCTTGAGCAGGACCTCACCGGGGCCGGGGACCGGCCGCTCGACGTCCGTGAGGGTGGGGAAGGTCTGGTAGTTCTCGAACACGACTGCGCGCATGGAGTCCGCTCCTGTTCCTGGTCGGGGATGGGGTCGGGGCCGGATGGCCGGTGGATGGCTGGATGGGTGGACGGGGACGGCGGGGTGGATGGACGGTAATGACGGGTGCCCGGTCCGGGCGGGCGCAGCGGCCGGCACCGGTCCGGCACAGGTCTCAGATGGCGCCGGAGCTGCCCAGCAGCGCGCCGATCGCGAAGGTCACCGCCAGGGCGAGCACGCCCCCGACGACGACCCGCACCGTCGGTCTCAGGACGGGCGCCCCGCCGAGCCAGGCGCCGGCGGCGCCGGTCAGGGCGAGCGCGACCAGGGTCACGGCGAAGGTCAGCGGGATCCGGAGGTCCGTGGGAGCGAGCACGATCGTGAGGAAGGGCAGTAGCGCGCCGATGAGGAAGGCCAGGAACGAGGCACCGGCCGCCCGCCAGGGGCTGAGCACCTCGTCCTCGGAGAGGTTGAGTTCGGCCCGCAGGTGCGCGCGGATCGGATCCTGCGCGGTGAACTCCTCGGCCACACGCCGGGCGGTCGGGGCGGACAGGCCCTGGCCCCGGTAGATCTCCACCAGTTCCTCGAGTTCCCCCTCCGGGTCCTCGGCGAGTTCGCGGCGCTCTTTCTGGATGAGCGCCGTCTGGCTGTCCGAGGAGGAGGAGACGGAGACGTACTCGCCCAGCGCCATGGAGATCGCACCACCGGCCACGGCCGCCACCCCGGCGATCAGCACCGGGGCATCGGCGGTGGTGGCGGCCGCCACGCCCACCACCGTGGCGGCCACGGACACGATGCCGTCATTGGCACCGAGCACGCCGGCCCGCAGCCAGTTCAGGCGCTGCGCCAGGGACTCACCGTCACCGTGGGGTTCATGGCGCCCCGGATGCCCGGGTGCTCCCGTCCCGGTGCCGGCCCGGGTCTCTCGCGATTCGCTCATGGCCCCAGTCTGGCCAGTGACGCGGACCGTCTCCAGAGCCCGGGCCCTGACGACTACGTCACAGCCAGGGGGCGCGGACCTGGCCGGAGGCCTTGACGTCGGCGATGGTGGCGCAGCCCATGAGCTGCATGGCCGTGCGCACCTCGGCGGCGAGCAGCTCGATCGCGCGGGTCACGCCCTCCCGTCCCCCGGCCATCAGGCCGTACAGGTAGGCGCGCCCGATCAGGGTGAAATCGGCTCCGAGGGCCAGGGCGGAGATGATGTCCGCACCGGAGAGGATGCCGGAGTCGAGGATGATCTCGACGTCGGCACCGGCCTCGGCGCGCACCTCCCCCAGGGCCTTCAGTGACACCGGTGCGCGGTCGAGCTGGCGTCCGCCGTGGTTGGACACGACCAGACCGTCCGCCCCGGCGTCCAGGGCGAGCCGGGTGTCCTGTGCGGTCAGCACGCCCTTCACCACGAGCCGGCCGGGCCAGTTCTCGCGGACCCACTCCAGGTCGGCCGCGGAGAGCGTGGGGTCGAACATGGAGTTGATCAGGGTCGGCAGGTCGTGCGTGGTGCCGCTGAGGGAGGCGAACGTCAGGGGGTCGGTGCTCAGGAAGTTGAACCACCACTCCGGACGGTAGGACGCGTCGAGCACGGTGCGTGCGGACAGCCGCGGCGGGATCGTCATGCCGTTGCGCACGTCCCGGAGCCGCTGGCCGGCCACCGGGGTGTCCACCGTGACCAGCAGCGTGTCGTAACCGTGGGCCCACGCCCGCTCCAGCAGCCCCCGGGACTTCTCACGGTCCCGCCACAGGTAGAGCTGGAACCACCGCCGCCCGCCCGGTGCGGCCTGGGCCACCTGTTCGACGGAACGGGTGCCCATGGTGGACAGGGTGAAGGGGATCCCCGCCCGGGCCGCGGCGACGGCCCCGGCGTCCTCCCCCTCGGCGTGCATGAACCGGGTGAACCCGGTCGGTGCGATCCCGAACGGGAGGGCGGAGGGCCCACCCGCGATGGTCGTGGACAGGTCCGCCTCCGCCGTCCCGTGGAGGATCCGGGGCAGCAGTTCCGTCGACTCGAAGGCCTCGCGGGTGCGGCGGGCCGTGAGCTCGTTCCCGGCCGCCCCGTCCACGTAGTCGAAGGCCGGACGGGGGGTGCGCCGCCGCGCGATGGTCCGCAGGTCGGCGACGTCGGCGGCCCCGCGCAGCCGGTGGGCCCGACGGCCCAGGCCCGGCGCGCTGAACCTCATCAGCGGCAGCAGCTCGGAGGGTTGGGGCAGTCGGCGTTTCAGTCCGGACACGGGAGGTCCTTTCGGGATCAGGGAGCGGGAGGGATCGCGGGCGGGGGGCTCGGGACAAGGTCGCGGGATCGGGTCGCGGGACGGGTCAGGCGACGGAAGGAGCGGGCCAGGGCCGGCCGACGGTGATCAGTGCCTCTCGACGTTCGGGGCCAGGAAGACGGCGACGGCCGAGAGCAGGCAGCACAGCGCCACGTACGCCCCGCCCGCCCACAGTCCTCCGAGGGAGGCCACGAGACCGGTGACCACGAGCGGGGTGGTGCCGGCCACGAGCGCACCGTTGGCCTCCCGCGCCACCGCGATCCCGCTGAAGCGCTCGCGCGGCGGGAACAGGCTGGCCAGGTAGGCGCCCTGCGCCCCCGAGGTCAACGCGATGACCAGGACGTAGCCGAGCGCGATCGCCACGGCGGCGAGCACCGCGTTCCCGCTCGACAGCGCCCCCAGCAGGGGGAAGACGTAGAGCGCGCCGGCCGCCGATCCCGCGGCCAGCACGACGCGCGGTCCGTAGCGGTCGGCGGCCAGGCCGCCGAACGGCGTGGCCACCACGCCGGCGAGGGAACCGAGGGTGACGGCGGTCAGGGCCGCGGCCCGGTCGAGGCCGACCTCCGGGGAGGTCATCAGGGACAGGGCGTACACGGCCATCGTGTAGTTCAGGGCGTTGTGCCCGGTCACGCCGAGGAAACCCAGTAGGACGGCCCGGCGGTGCCGGCGGAACAGCTCCAGCAGGGGCACCCGGTCCCGTTCCCCGTGGTCGGCGGCCCGCTCCTGTGCCTGGACGTACTCGGGGGTCTCCTCCAGCCGGCGCCGGATGAAGACCGCCAGGGCGAACAGCACGGCCGAGGCCAGGAACGGCAACCGCCAGGCCCACTCCAGCAGGGCCTCGTCACCGGCCGTCGAGGCCCAGAGGAACGCGCCCGTGGCCAGGGCGATCCCCGCGGGCGGCATCGAGAGCACGAGGGAGGTCAGCAGCCCCCGCCGGTGCGGCGGGGCGAACTCCGCCACCAGGGTGGTCGCACCGGCCAGTTCGGCACCGGCGCCCATGCCCTGGAGCAGGCGCAGCACCACCAGCAGGACCGGGGCCAGGACGCCGATGGCCGCGGCCGTGGGCAGCAGGCCGATCCCCACGGTGGCCGCACCCATCACCACGATGGTCAGCAGCAGGGCCGGGCGGCGCCCGTAGCGGTCCCCCAGGTGCCCCACCATCACGCCCCCCAGCGGGCGCGCGAGGAAGCCGACGGCGAAGGTGGCGAACGCCGCGAGGGTCGCCCCGGACGTCGCGCCCTCGAAGAACAGGGGGGCGATGACCAGTCCGGCGGCCGCCCCGTAGAGGGCGTAGTCGTACCACTCGATCAGCGTGCCGGTGACGGCGGCGAACAGGGCACGGCGGGCGCCCGGGGCCATCCGCTCGGAGGCAACCGGGAGGGTGGTGGAATCCATGAAGTATATTTCTAGCACGCTTGATAGGGTCACCCTCGTGACCGAGGATCCCCGCACGCCGCCGTCAGGACCGCCGACCCCGCGTCCGGCCCCTCCCGGCCCCGCCCCCGCCTCCGGGCCGCGCGCGGCGTCCTCTCCCAAGGGCCCCCGCCTGCTGGCCGACCTGCGGCGGATGATCCTGACCGGGGAACTCGCCCCCGGCGAGGTGCTGGTGGAACCCCGGCTGGCCGAGCGGTTCGGCCTGTCCAAGACCCCCGTCCGGGAGGCCCTGCACATCCTCGCCGCCGAGGGACTGGTGACCGTGCTGCCCAAGAAGGGGTACCTGGTCCAGACCATGTCCCCCCAGGACCTCGGCGAGGTCCTGGACCTGCGGATGCTGCTGGAACCGCACGCCGCGGCGGAGGCGGCCCGGCAGGCCACCGCACACACCGTCCCCACGCTCCGGTCGGCCCTGGACCGCCAGCGCGGGCTCTCCGGGGGAGACCCCCTGGAGGCCATGGGCGCGGCCCGGGACTTCCACCTGGCCGTGGCCGGGGAGGCGCGCAACACCCGGCTCGCCGCCGCCCTCGAGAGGGTGCTGGACGACATGGCGCGCGCCCATCACGTCCTGCCGGGACTGCAGGCCCAGATGGCACACCCCCACGAGCTCACCGAGCACGAGGCGATCATCGAGGCCATCGCCGCGGGCGACGGCCCCGCGGCCGACCGGGCCATGCGGAGGCACCTGCACTCCGTGCGCGAGGCGGTGCTGGAGAACCTCCGGCGCACCTCCCCCCTGTGGTCCGGCGCCTGAACGGCCGGACCGTCGGCCTGAGACCGAACCCCCGCGGGCCGGGACCTCAGGCCGGGTACAACGGGTTGTGACCGGGCGTGACCCGCTCGTCCTCGCGGACCGGCCCCGGGGCGGTGCCGTCGCCGAACGGGGAACCACCGAGCTCCTCGCGCCGGTGCTCGCCCAGCCAGCCGGACAGTTCCGGCCCCTTCGGCACGATCCCGGTGGGGTTGATGTCCCGGTGCACCTCGTAGTAGTGGCTCTTGATCTGGTCGAAGTCGACCGTGTCCCCGAACCCGGGGGTCTGGAACAGGTCCCGGGCGTAGCCCCACAGAGCCGGCATCCGGTCCAGCGTGTTGCGGTTGCACTTGAAGTGGCCGTGGTAGACCGGGTCGAACCGCACCAGGGTGGTGAACAGCCGGACGTCGGCCTCCGTGATGGTGTCCCCCATCAGGTACCGCCGGGACGTCAGCCGTTCCTCCAGCCAGTCCAGGGCGGTCCACAACCGGTCGTAGGCGGAGTCGTAGGCCTCCTGCGAGCCGGCGAACCCGCACCGGTACACCCCGTTGTTGACCTCGGTGAAGATGCGGGTCATGACCTCGTGCATCTCGTCCAGGGACCCCTCGGGCAACAGGTCCGGCGCCCCGTCCCGGTGGTACGCGGTCCACTGCGTGGAGAAGTCGAGGGTGATCTGCGGGTAGTCGTTGGTCACCACCGCACCGGTGGGGATGTCCACGATGGCCGGCACCGTGATCCCGCGGGGGTAGTCCGGGAAGCGCGTGAAGTAGTTCTCCTGCAGCCGTTCGGTGCCCAGCACCGGGTCCCTCCCGTCCGGGTCCAGGTCGAAGGTCCAGGACCGCTCGTCATGGGTGGGGCCGGGGGTGCCGAGGGAGATGGCGTCCTCCAGGCCCAGCAACCGCCGCACGATGATCGTCCGGTTGGCCCACGGGCAGGCCCGCGCCGCGACGAGCCGGTAGCGCCCGGCCTCCACGGGCCAGGCCTGGGCGTCGGCGGTCAGCCCGCCGGCCACGTGCCCGACCTTGTCCGTCTCCACCCGGGGGGCGGCCGTGATCGCGGTCGGGTCCGCGACGATCCGGTCCTGGATGTAGTGCGTGTCCCGGGTGAACTCCTGCCCGGACAGCACGTAACTGCCCTGACGGCCTCCCTGGTCCCGGGGCTGGCTCTGGCGGTCCTGTGACTGGTCCATACACTGAGCCTATGGCCTCTCCCGTCCCGGACTCCCACCTGACCTCCGCGGTCCTCGCCGACAATCCCTCGGGCATGACCCTGGAGGGGACCAACACCTACCTCATCGGCGCCCCGGACGCGGATTCCGTGGTGGTGGTGGACCCCGGTCCCGGCGCGGGGTCCGCGGACCACCTCGAGGCGGTGCTGGCCGCCGCCGGCGACCGCCGCGTGGAACTGATCCTGGTGACCCACCACCACGAGGACCACACGGGGGCGGTCGGACTGTTCGCCGAGCGCACCGGCGCACCGGTGCGGGGCGGGTCCCCCGCGTGGTCGCGGGGGGCGGCACCCCTGGCGCACGGCGAGCGCATCCCGGCCGCCGGCGTCGTGATCACCGCCTGGCACACCCCCGGGCACACCTCGGACTCCTATTCCTTCGCCCTGCCCGACGACGGTGCGGCCGGTTCCGTGCTGACGGGAGACACGGTGCTGGGCCGGGGCACGACCATGATCGACCACCCGGACGGGACGCTGGCCGACTACCTGCGCAGCCTGGAGCTGCTCATCGCGCTGGGCGACGCCACGGTGCTGCCCGCCCATGGTCCGGCGCTGGCCTCGATCGCCCAGGTGGGTGTCCAGTACCGGGATCACCGGCACGCCCGTCTGGACCAGGTCCGCGAGCTGCTCGGCCAGCTGGACGCCGCCGACCGGGACACCGTGCGCCGGGGCCCGGGGGCGGGACTGGTCCCGGGGTCCTCGGGCCGGGGCGTCGGGGACGATCCGCAGCGCACCGCGTTCGACGCGCTCGCCGAGCGCCTGGCCGCCACCGTGTACCCCGAGGTGACCGGCACGGTGCGCTCGGTCGCCGCGATGACCATGGCCGCCCACCTGACGTACCTGGGGCGGGAGGCCTGAGCCCGTCAGTGTCCATACCGTGACCTGCCACGCCGCGATGTCGCGGCGGTGCGGGCGAACGTGACCCATACCATGGATGACGGAGGGTGCGGTGCCTCCGGCGCCCGCAGGAATGCGGGTGCTGACGACGAGTCATCACAAGGCGGTAAACGTGGCAGAGCAGCTAGACGAACTCGAGACCCGGCAGGACTGGGAGGTCCCGCTCATGAACACCGACCGGAAGAACGCCCCGACGGCCCTCGTGACCGGGGCCACCGCGGGACTGGGCGCCGAGTTCGCCCGTCAGCTGGCGGGCCAGGGCCAGGACCTCGTGATCACGGGCCGGGACCCGATCGCGCTGGTCGGCAAGGCCCGGGGGCTGGAGGCACAGTACGGCGTCTCCGTGGAGACGCTGACCGTGGACCTGGCCACCCGGGAGGGCGTGGACGTGGTCGCCGCCCGGATCCGGTCCCGCGAACAGCCGATCACGATGCTGGTGAACAACGCCGGCGCCGGGCTCTCCACCGAGTTCCACGAGAGCGAGGCCGAGGACGAGGTGGCCATGCTGCGGCTGCTGGTGGAGGCGCCCATGCTGCTCTCCCACGCGGCCATCCAGTCCTTCCTCGCCCGGGGCGGCGGCCGGATCATCAACGTCTCCTCCGTGGCCGGGCTGATCCCGGACGGCAGTTACGGGGCCGCGAAGTCCTGGGCCGTGGCCTTCAGCCGGTGGGCCAACACCCGCTACAAGTCCTCGGGCGTCACCGTCACGGCGCTCTGCCCGGGGCTGGTGCGGACCGAGTTCCACCAGCGGGCCGGGATCGACACCTCCAAGCGGCCCCGGTGGGCCTGGATGGATGCGGACGACGTGGTCCGCGAGGGGCTCACCGCCGCCGCGGACGGCCGCAGCGTCTGCGTGCCCTCGCGGCGGTATCGTTCCCTCATGACGGCGGCCCGGTTCAGCCCGGACGCCGTCCTGGAGCGGCTCAGCCGTTCCGAGGCCAAGTCACGCAGGACCGGCGCATAGCGCGCGGTCGACCGCCGCAGGGGAACGGGGAGCGCATGACCATCCTGGTGGGCTACACCGGCAGTCACGAGTCGAAGGCCGCCCTGACCGAGGCGATCCGGCTCGCCCGGATCGCCCACGAGGACCTGCTCGTGGTCAACGCCGTCCCCGAGCACAGGCACGAGGCCGCGGTGACGGAGATCGAGCAGGTGGAGCTGCAGCGGATCCTCGACGCCTCCGGGCTGCGCGCCGAGTTCCGCCAGTACGCGCGGGGCCGGTCCACGGTGGACGAGATCAAGGACCTGGCCACCGAGGTCCAGCCCTCGCTCGTGGTGATCGGCATGCGCCGCCGCGGCACGTTCGGGCGGGTCCTGATGGGATCCGTGGCCGACGCGCTGCTGCAGGAACTCGACCAGCCCGTGCTGTGCGTCAAGGAGTCCCCGGACAAGCCCTCCGGCGTCCACCGGGACGAGCCCCCGCGGGACGTCACCGCGGCCGAGGAACCGAAGGACCTCCCCGGTCCCCCGCCGGTCCCGGAGGAGGGCGCCGGCGCCGGCCGGGCCCGCCGCCGCTGAGGCCCGCACGGGGCCACCGGGTACCGCCCGGCCCGGGGGCACGGCCGTGCGGCCCCGCCCACGGGCCGGGGGCGCTCAGTCCCCGTCGAGGCTGACGTCCGGCCGGGCCCGCCGTTCGCTCTCGGCGGCCGGCTCCCGCCCGGGGTCCGGGTGGCCGGAGTCGTCGTCCGGGCCACCGTCTGCCTGGGCCGCCTTCTCCTTGCGTTCCTGGTAGGCCTGTTCGCCCGGGCCCGCGAACTCCCGGTTGCGCTCGATCGCGGTGATCGATCCCGTGAACATCGACGAGTCCTCGCTCGTCTTCGTCAACGGCGTGGACCCGGTGACCGCGGACCCGGTGACCGTGGACTCGGCACCGGTGACGGCCCGCTGCTGACCGGTGGCGGCAGGGGACCCGTTGGACGATCCCAGCCGGGGCAGTGCGCCGGTGGCCGGCCGCTGCTCCCGGCCCGGACGGGCCCCGCCACCGGGCACCGGACCGGCGGAGGCGCCGTCGTGCCGCGCCGCGGATCCGCCGGCGGCCCGGCGGTACGGGTCCGCCTCCGCCTCGCCGGTCTCCGCGTAGGCCGGGGAGAGCACCGAGACGCTCTCGGCCAGGCGCTGGGCGTAGATGGCCTCCGGGTGCTCGCTGCGCAGGAAGGTGACCAGGTCCTCCCGCACGAGGCAGCGCAGGTCCCACAGGTCCCCGGAGTTCCGGGCGGAGACCACGGCACGGATCTTGACCATGCCGCCGAGGGCGTCGGTGATCTGCAGGGACCCCTCCTTGCCGTCCCACAGCTCGGTGGACTCCAGCAGGGCCCGGAGGCGGTCGCGGGCCTCCTCCATGGGCACCCGCCAGTCGACCTCCATCTCCACGGTCCCGGACAGCGCCGAGCCCACGCGCGTCCAGTTCTCGAAGGGGGTGGTGGTGAAGTGGCTGGACGGGAAGATCACCCGGCGGCCGTCCCAGATCTTGACCACCACGTAGGACAGGGTGATGTCCTCGATGGTGCCGTAGACGTCCTCCACGGTCACCACGTCCCCCACGCGGATGGCGTCGGTGAAGGCCAGCTGGACGCCGGCGAAGACGTTGGTCAGGGTGGACTGGACCGCCAGGCCGGCCACCACGGACAGCAGGCCGGCCGAGGCCAGCAGGCCGGCGCCCACCGCTCGCACCTGCGGGATGGTCAGCAGGATCACGGCCACCGCGATGACGATGATCAGGGCCTCGAGGATGCGCCGGATCAGCACCGTCTGGGTCTGGATCTTGCGGTCCCGCCGGTCGTCCTCGCCCGCGCTCTGGTACTTGGCGAGCACCCGCTCCTCGACGATCCGCACGATCCGCAGGGCCAGCCAGGCCAGTGAGCCGATGATCCCGGCCAGCAGCAGGAAGTTCGTCCCCTCGAACCAGTCGTACTCGGAGGCGGTCAGGCCCAGGGCGATCCTGGCGGCCATCAGGCTCAGCGCCACGGCCACCGGGACCCGGCACCGGGCCACCTGGCGCCGCAGTGCCGGCCGGCCGCGCAGCACCACGTTGAGCAGCACGGAGGCCGCGGTCACGACGGCCAGCGCGATGACGACCCCGACCAGCACGGTGGACAGGATCCCCCAGAACGGGCCGAGGGAGTCCACGGCGCCCTGGGCCCCCTCCTCCATGGTGTCCGGGACGGTGGTGGTGATGTCCTCCGGTGTCGCGGTCCCGTCCGGGACCGGTTCGGAGAGGGCACGGAGGGCCGCCCCGGAGGGAACGGCCGCCCCGGGCAGGGCGGGCAGCACGGAGGACAGGGACATCAATGGCATGGTCCCAGTCTGTCACCGGCGCCTGCACCGGACCTGAACGGGTGGAGAATGGACGCTGAGATCGCTTCAGATCACGGCCGACCACTCCAGTACCGGAAGAGGACCCTCATGCTTTCCATCACGGACCTGCGCGGACACGACGTCGACCCGGCCACGGTGCTGCCCCGGGCCGAGCTGGACGTGGCCGGTGCCGTGCCGCGGGTGCTGCCGATCCTGGACGAGGTGCGCTCCGGCGGCGCCTCGGCCGTGCTGGACCTGGGCGAGCGCTTCGACGGGATCCGGCCGCCGTCGTTGCGGGTGCCCGCCCCGGCGCTGGCCGAGGCGCTGGAGGCCCTGGACCCCGAGGTCCGCTCCGCACTGGAGGAGTCGATCGCCCGCGCCCGGACCGTGCACGCCGCGCAGCTGCCGCCCGGGTCCGAGGTCGACCTCGGGGAGGGGGCCATCGTGGAGAACCGCTGGGTCCCGGTGGGCCGGGTGGGGCTGTACGTGCCCGGCGGACGCGCGGTATACCCCTCCTCCGTGGTGATGAACGTGGTCCCGGCGCAGGCGGCCGGGGTGCCCTCCCTGGCGGTGGCCTCCCCGCCGCAGAAGGACTTCGGCGGCCTGCCGCACCCCGTCATCCTGGCCGCCTGCGCCCTGCTCGGCGTGGACGAGGTCTATGCCGCCGGCGGCGCCCAGGCCGTGGCCATGTTCGCCTACGGGGTGAACGACGACGACGGCACGCGCCTGTGCGCCCCGGTGGACATGGTCACGGGGCCGGGCAACATCTACGTGGCCGCGGCCAAGCGGGCGCTGCTCGGGACCATCGGGATCGACGCCGAGGCCGGTCCCACCGAGATCGCCGTGCTGGCCGATGCCACGGCGGACGCGGAGTGGGTCGCGGCCGACCTGATCAGCCAGGCCGAGCACGACCCGATGGCCGGTTCGGTGCTCATCACCACGTCCCCGGAGCTGGCCCGGGACGTGGTGACCCAGGTCCAGGAGCAGGTGCCGGGGTCGTTCCACGAGGAGCAGGTCCGTCAGGCCCTGACCGGTCCGCAGTCCGGGATCCTCGTGGTGGACACCCTGGCCACGGCCATCGCGGTGGCCGACGCGTACGCCGCCGAGCACCTGGAGGTGCACACCGTGGACGCGCTGGCCACCGCGCGCCGGATCCGCAACGCCGGGGCCGTGTTCGTGGGACCGTACTCCCCCGTGCCGCTGGGCGACTACTCCTCCGGGTCCAACCACGTGCTGCCCACCGGCGGGTCCGCCCGGTACTCCTCGGGGCTGAACACGGTCAGCTTCCTGCGGCTGCAGCAGCTGATCCGGTACTCCGAGACCGGGTTGAAGGAGTTGGCATCGAACATCTCGGCACTGGCCGGGGCCGAGGGGCTGCCCGCCCACGGGGAGGCCGTGGCCCGGCGTTTCCGGTAGCCCCCGGTCACCGCCGGGTGCCGTCCCGCGTCGGCGGCAACCGGCTCCGCGGCACGTGACGGAGGTCACCGTCACAGGCGTTCACATCCGCAGAAGGCCTTTGACCCGTCGCCCCGGCCGTCGTTACGCTGAACCCAGAATCACGAGTTCCCGCTGTTACAGCCCTGGCTTGCGGGACGGCAACCCTCTTCACGCAGTAGTGGGGTGCTCCAGGTGATGATTCGGCCTTCCGGGCAAGCCGGCGGGCAAGTACCGCGTCTGAAGCAGGTACCGGAGGGGCACCGCCCGAGGTCACACTGTGGATGCGCCCTCGAACGGAGGACTCACATGACCGCCCTGGCCACCATCGACCTGAGCCGCACCGCCACCCTGGACACCGACCTGTCCGCCCAGACCCTGCGCTCGGCCTTCTCCCACTTCCCCTCCGGCGTCGCCGCGCTGTGCGGCCTCGCCGATGACCAGAAGGAGGGCCTCGTGGCCTCGTCCTTCACGGTGGGGGTCTCCCTCGAACCGGCACTGGTGTCCTTCGCCGTGCAGAACACCTCCCGGACCTGGCCGCGGCTGAAGCGGGCCGAGCGCATCGGGATCTCGATCCTCGCCGAGGGCCACACCGACGTCTGCCGCCAGTTGGCCTCCAAGGACGGGGACCGCTTCGAGGGCCTGGGCGTTCGCGCCTCGGACCGGGGCGCCCTGTTCCTGGACAACGCCGCGCTGTGGCTGGAGACCTCCGTCTACGCGGAGGTCCCGGCCGGCGACCACCACGTGGTCCTGCTCGAGGTCCACGGCGTCCACGACCACTCCTCCGAGCACGAGCCGCTGGTCTTCCACCGTTCGGCCTTCCGCAACCTGCGCACCGCCGAGGGCAACCAGTAACCGGCCCACCCGTATCCTGGTCCGCATGCCGAACGCCCCGCAGCCACCGAGCCAGGTCCGCCTGGACGCCTGGCTGTGGGGCATCCGCATGTACAAGACCCGCTCGGCGGCGACGGCGGCCTGCCGGGCCGGCC
>NZ_CALMQR010000118.1:0-1524 GCF_937871995.1 uncultured Citricoccus sp.
GAACCACTCACTGATGAAAACCGCCGGACCCACCCACCGTTTATCGGACAGTCCCTGCTCCGCTAAGGGATCCTCGACCGAGACAATGGGTCGTTCACCATGGTCGTGGTGTGGATGCGTGTACCAGGCGTGCGGTCTGCCCGAACGGGCCCTGGTGGCTGGTGGCCGCCGAGAATCGTGCCAGTCCGTCGTCGAGGAAAGGAATACGGTTGAGAGAAAACCGTCTTTCTGC
Organism: uncultured Citricoccus sp.; assembly: GCF_937871995.1. NCBI lineage: Bacteria > Bacillati > Actinomycetota > Actinomycetes > Micrococcales > Micrococcaceae > Citricoccus > uncultured Citricoccus sp. Next base: position 233 of record NZ_CALMQR010000118.1, read on the forward strand.
ACTGCAATCCGAGGCGTTCATCCTGCTCCCGGACACGGTGCAGGACCTGGATAACTTCGTCTGCCACCCGGAGCGGTACTTGGTGAGCTTGTACGCCGACCCCGGACGGGCCGCCGGGCTGTGGCGCGAGCGATTGAAAAGGCATCCCTATGGCAGCGAGGGACTGCTGCGCCTGTCCTACCGCGGACGAGAACTCATCCACCCGGCGTTGTGGGACGAGGTCTCCGGAGTGTGGTTCGCCCTGGTCGACTGCGTCCAGGCTTACCTGGAGACCGGCAGGGGCTTGACCTCCTTCCCTGGCCAGCCCGTGGACGTGGAGATGCGGCGCGCCCGGGTGGGGGCGGTGTTCGGCGTCAACGGTGACCGGGTCCTGGTGGACCCGACCGAGTTCATCCCCGGCCTGCTCGATGAGGCCGAGCGATACTCCCGCTGGGTCGAAGACCGCATCGGCACCCTGGACGCGCCCACGGCCCAGCAGACCGGTGCCCTCCGGCAAGCTCTGGCCAACCACACCAGATGAACCGGTGCCCCGCCTAAGACCCCGTTCGCAGGAGGTCGCGCCCGGATGGGGATCGCCGTCCTGGTATCGGGGCGGTGCTGGGAAAGTAATCAGGACTGGCGCTGGGATGCAGCGGCCTGACGTTCCAAGGCTTCGAACAGTTCGCTGACATCAGTCCGGCTTTGACCGTGGTCGATTACGTTGGAGGCCCTCCTGGGCCTTGTACTGACCGTAATGCGTGTTCGCCTGTGGTCTACGGGCTCGAACGTAGCGGTGACCATCAATCCCCACGTCTTCCAGTTCGCTGAGGCGTCCAGTTCAGCACCGGCTATGCTGCATGCGCGAAGCTCAAGCCTGGGGAGTTCCCCGACGGCCGCCCGGAAGACTGCCTCGATCTCCGGCTGAGGAACGGGCAGCTCTAGATGACCGGTCGCATGCCCTCCGGCCGAGGAAATCTGATACCTATCGGTCGGCGCGGAGTCATGCTTGCGGCGCGCTAGGACAGTCAGAATCACCCCGAACGCCAGGGGCACGGCGACCATGACCGCAATCAGCCACCCCGGGAACTCGAGCCAGACCCCGAACAGCAGAAGGAAGACCGCCAGAGGGATGTAGAACCAGAACGGCCAATAGTTCTTCATGTCTGCCCTTCACTGTCGGATCAGCTCAGTCTGGCCGTGCGTTCTTGGCTCTACAAGAGTCCACGGCGCTGCCACTGACGTGGGAAGCCTCCCATATGGGGAACCCCTCACGGACAGCGTTGGAGGCACTGCGGTGTTTCATGCAGGCCCCT
>NZ_CALMQR010000119.1:0-20879 GCF_937871995.1 uncultured Citricoccus sp.
TGGGCCCGGTCCGCCCGCCGTAGGGTCTCCCTCGACCTGGCCGCGCGGCTGGCCTCCCTGCTGTCCCGTGATCCCGCCGGGGTCCGGCGGTGAGCCGCGGCTGGGCGCCGTCGCGGCCGCCGTCGCCGTCCCGGCAGGAGAGGGCACGTCGCTGGCTGGCCGCGCGCGTGGCCGCGTCCGGGACCCGGCAGTCCGGCTCCGGGGGCGTGGACCTGCCCCCGGAACTGCTCGGCGAGGCCGTCCGGCGTCACCTGCCCGTCCACACGCCCGAGGAGGCTGCCCGGCAGATGACGGTCCTGGCCGACGGGCTCACCGGCCTCGGTCCGCTGGCGGAACCGGCACGCGGTCCCGGAGTCACGGACGTCCTGGTCGACGCGGAGGGGGCCGTGTGGACGGACGGGGCCGAGGGTCTGCGGCGCACGGGACAGAGGCTGGCCCCCTCCGAGGCCCGGCAGCTGGCGGTGCGACTGCTGGCCCAGGACGGGCGCCGCCTGGACGAGGGACAGCCCTACGGGGACGCTCAGGTCGCCGGTGCCCGGGTGCACGCGGTCCTGCCCCCGATCACCACCGGCGGACCCCAGATCAGCGTGCGACTGCCAGCGCCCGAGCCGCCGGCGCTGGACCGGCTGGCCGGGCGGTGGCCCCACGGTGAGCGGTGGCTGTCCGTGCTGCGCCACGTGCTGGCGGTCCGGGCCAACCTGCTCATCAGCGGGGCCACGGGGTCGGGCAAGACCACCCTGCTCGGCGCCCTGCTCGCCGAGGTCCCCGCGGACGAGCGGATCATCACCGTGGAGGACACCCGGGAGCTGCGGCCGGCCCACGGTCACGTGGTCTCCCTGCAGGCCCGCCCCGGCAACGCCGAGGGCTCCGGTGCCGTCAGCCTGGCCGACCTCGTCCGCCAGGCGCTGCGGATGCGGCCGGACCGGCTCGTGGTGGGTGAGTGCCGCGGTGCCGAGGTGGCCGACTTCCTGGCGGCCATGAACACCGGACACCGCGGTGCGGCCGGCACCGTGCACGCCAACTCCGCCCGGGACGTCCCGGCCCGGCTCCAGGCCATGGGCGCCCTGGCCGGGCTCGGACCCGAGGCGACGGCCCTGCAGGCCGCCAGCGCGGTCGACGCCGTCCTGCACGTGGAGCGCACAGCCGCCGGCCGCCGCCCCGTGGAACTGGCCGTCCTGGACCGCCCGGAGGGTGCGGAGGCCCGCACCCTGCGCGTCGTGCCGGCGATCACCGCCACCGCGGAGGGATTGTGCTTCGGCCCGGGACTGGATGCGCTGGAGGCCCTGACCGGGTCCACCCGGAGCGGAGGACGCCATGCGCTGGACCGGTGAGCCGCTGCGTCGCCTGCTCCCCGGCGCGGCCCGACGGCGGCGCGAGCACCAGACGGAGGAGTTCATCACCCTGCTGCGCCAGGCCGCGGCCCTGCTGCAGGCGGGCCGGAGGACCGAGGGTGTCTGGGCCGAACTGGCCGGACTCCACGATCCCTGCCGGTCGGGCACCCGGCGCCCCGGGTGCTGCCTGCACCACGCCCTGGTGGACGCGGACACCGCGGTCCTGCTCGGCCGGCCGCCCGGGCACGAGGAGGCCGGCCGGCACTGGGAACAGCTCACCGGGTGCCTGGCGGTCTCCCGGGAGGCCGGGGTTCCCCTGGCCGGGCTGCTGGAGCGGCTCGCCGACGCCTTGGAGGACGGTCAGGACGCCCATCAGGCCCGTGAGGCGGCCTCGGCCGGTCCGAGGTCCACGGCCCGGTTGCTCGGGCTGCTGCCCGTGGCGGGCCTGGGGCTGTCCGCGCTCGTCGGGGCCCCGCCCACGGAGCTGTTGGCCGGCCCGCTGGGCTGGCTCGTGGTGGGCACCGGGGCGGCGCTCGCCGTCGTCGGGCACCTCTGGACCCGTGCCCTGGCCCGCCGGGCAGAGGACGGGGCCTGACGTGGACGCGGCGCTGGCCCTGGACCTGCTGGCCGGACTGCTGGAGAGCGGGCAGGGGCTCGTTCCCGCCCTGGACCTGCTGGGGGCGCACCTGCCCGGGGCGGCACCGCTGCGCCGCGTCGCCGCCCTGTTGCGCCTCGGCGTGGACTGGGACGAGGCCTGGGAGACGCAGGACGAGGACCTGCGGGAACTCGCCCGGGAACTGCGCTTCGCCCACCACACCGGGGCCCCGACCGCGGCCCTGCTGCGGTCCACGGCCACCTCCCTCCGGCGCAACCGGCGGCGCAGGGCCGAGCAGCGCGCTGCCGAACTGGCCACGCGCCTGGTGCTGCCCCTCGGGCTCTGCCAGCTGCCCTCCTTCCTGTGCCTGGGCATCGTCCCCCTGGTGCTGGCACTGCTTCCCTAGGGGCGGTCTGGGGACTGACCGCTCCTCCACACCGCACCGGTGTCCGCGACCCGTCCAGAACCGGCGCCCCTGAGGACCCCACGCCGGAGCCCCCGCCAGCAGTCTGGAGGCGGGCGGCCGAATCCACCCGTCCCATCCACCGCGACACACCCCAGAAGAACCCAAGATGAACCCACGAAGAACCCAAGGAGACACCATGAACCCCTCACCCGCCACCGCGGACATCGCTCCGGGCACGGCCCCGGGCCCCGCCCACAACCCCGCCCACAACCCCGCCCAGACCCCCGCGCAGGCCCCCGTGCCTGTGCTCGACTGGTCCGACGAGACCGGGGCACAGACCGCCGAGTACGGCATCGTCACGCTGGCCGCCGTGGGCTTCGCCGGAGTCCTCGCCGTCGTCCTGGCCGGCGCCGACGTCCAGGGCCTGCTGCTGGACATCGTCAAGAACGCCCTCAGCTTCGGCTGACGGACCACCGCCACCGCTCCCGTGGTCCTCCGGCCCGCGCCGGAGGGCCACGGAAGCCCAGCCCGGGAGGCCCTCGTGCATCCATCACCGTCCGAGCGAGGATCGGTCACCGCCGAGTACGCCGTGCTGCTGCCGGGTGCCGCCGTGGTCCTGGCCGGGGCCCTGCTCGCCGGGGCCGCCACGCTGCAGCAGATCCGCCTGGAGGAGGCCGCTGCCGCCACCGTGCGCGAACTGGCCCGCGGGGAGACGGACGCCCAGGCCATCGGCACCGCCCGGCGCATGGCCGGTGACGGCGCCCGGCTGAGCAGTTCCCGCACCCCCGGCTGGGTCACCGTGACGCTCGCCCACACCCCACCCGGTCCGCTGGGCTGGTGGGACGGCTGGCAACTCGAGGCGACCGCCCACGCTCCGGACCAGTGGGTCGTGCCTCCCGCTGGAGCGCCGTGATCACCGGCGACCGGGGCGCCGGTGCGGTGACGGTGCTGCTCACCGTGTTCACCACCCTGGTCCTGCTGGCCGCGGCGACCGCGTTCGTGTTCGCCTTCCTCGGCGCCACCGCGGTCCGGGCCTCGGCCGCCGCGGACCTCGCCGCCCTCGCCGCCGCAGACGCCGCGCGAGGGCTGGTCGCGGCGGACCCCTGCGCGCTCGCGGGGGAGGTCACCGGGCGTCACGGCGGCCGGCTCACCGGGTGCTCGAGGGCCGACGGCGGCACCGTCCTGGTGCGGGTCCGCTACGCCTCGCCGCTGCCCTGGCCCGCCGAGGGCGTCTCCCGGGCCGGCCCGCCACCGGTCGCCTGGGAGTCCTCGGCCTCTCCGACGCCTCCCGCCCCGTCGACGTCCTCGACCGGATGACCCCGCAACCGGTCCAGGACGAAGGCCAGGAGCGTGCCCGCCCCGTCCTTGTCCAGGGGATTGTTGCGGTTGCCGCACTTGGGGGACTGCACGCAGGACGGGCAGCCGTCGGCACAGGCGCAGGAGCGGACCGTGTCCAGGGTCGCCCGGAGCCAGACCTCCGCCTGGGCGAACCCCCGCTCCGCGAAGCCGGCACCCCCGGGGTGGCCGTCGTAGACGAACACCGAGGGCTCGCCGGTGTCCGGGTGCAGTGCCATGGAGACCCCGCCGATGTCCCAACGGTCGTTGGAGGCCACCAGCGGCAACAGGCCGATCATCGCGTGCTCGGCGGCGTGCAGGGCGCCGGGCAGCCGGTCCATCGTCAACCCGGCGGCCACCAGGTGCTCCGACGGGCAATGGAACCAGACCGCGGTGGTGAACAGCTCCCGGGCCGACAGCTCCAGGGGCTCCTCGCCCAGCACCTCGCCCGAGACCAGCGCCTTGCGCTGGAAGGAGACCACCTGGGTGGTGACCTTCACGGGCCCCGTGCACCACTGCAGGTCACCGCCGTCGCGACGACGGACCGTGTCCAGGACCTCGATCTCCGTGATGTCCCGGGCCTGGGTGTAGTACTCCGGCCAGGCCCGTGTCACCAGGACCGCGTGGGCGTCCTCGTCGAGGTCCTCCACCAGGTAGGTCCGGTCCTGGTGCACGTACACCGCCCCGGGGTGCGCCTGGTAGTGGGTCTGCGGCGAGCCCATGGTGCCCAGCACCGCCCCGGTGTCCGCGTCGATGATGTCCACCGGGCCGCCGCCGTCGTCCCGCAGGGAGACCAGGGCCGCCGCGTGCTCGGGATGGGTCCAGAACCAGCCGGCCGGCCGGCGTCGCAGGTAGCCCTCCGCCACGAGCCGGTCCACGAGGCCGCGCACGTGGCCGGGCTCTCCGAAGGCCGCCAGGCCGTCCGGGACCAGCGGCAGCTCGGCGGCCGCGGCACACAGGTGGGGGGCCAGGATGTGCGGGTTGGACGGGTCCGTCACCGAGTCCTCCACGGCGAGCTCGAACACCGCCTCCGGATGGTGCACCACGAAGGTGTCCAGGGGGTCGTCACCGGCCACGTACACGGCCAGGGACTCCTGGCCGGCCCGGCCCGCCCGCCCCACCTGCTGGAAGAACGAGGCCCGCGTCCCGGGCCAGCCGGCCACCAGCACCGCGTCGAGCCCGGCGATGTCGATGCCCAGCTCCAGGGCCGGGGTGGAGGCCACCCCCAGCAGCCGTCCCGTGCGCAGGGCGGTCTCCACCTCGCGACGCTCCTCCGGCAGGTAGCCGGCGCGGTAGGCCGCCACCCGCGGGGGCAGGGACGGGTCCACCTCCGCGAGCTCCCGCTTGGCGGCGGAGGCCATGGCCTCCGCACCGCGCCGGGACCGGATGAAGGCGATGGTCCGGGTCCCGGCCACGGCGAGGTCCGCCATCATCCCGGCCGACTCCGCGGTGGCCGAACGGCGCACCGGGGCACCGTTCTCACCGCGCGCGTCCGTCAGCTCGGGTTCCCAGAACCCGACCGTCACCGCACCGTGGGGCGAGGCGTCCTCGGTGACGGCCACGGCGTCCGCCCCGATCAGCCGGGTGAACGACCCGGCGGGGTCCGCGCTGGTGGCGGAGGCGCCGATGAACACCGGCCCCGCACCGTAGTGCGCGCAGACCCGGGCCAGCCGGCGCAGCAGCACCGCCACGTGGGAACCGAACACCCCCCGGTACACGTGCGCCTCGTCCACGATGACGTACCGCAGCCGGCGGAAGAACCGGCCCCAGCGCTCGTGGTGGGGCAGGATCCCGATGTGCAGCATGTCCGGATTCGTCAGCAGCACGTTCGCGTGGTCCCGGGCCCAGGAACGGTCCGCCGGGGCGGTGTCCCCGTCATAGGGGGACGGGCGCAGCCAGCCGGCCCCGTCCCGGGCCAGGGCGCGCCAGGCGACGAGCTGGTCCGCGGCGAGGGCCTTGGTGGGGGAGAGGTACAGCACGGTCCCGGCAGGGTCATCGGCCAGGGCGGTGCCGGCCGCGAGCTGGTAGCCCAGGGACTTGCCGGAGGCGGTGCCGGTGGCCAGCACCACGTGCCGACCGGAGGCGGCGAGCCGGGCGGCCTCGACCTGGTGGTGCCACGGCTCGAGCACGCCCGAGCCTCCGAAGGCCTGCACCAGGCCCTCCGGGGTGCCCTCGGGCCACGGCTCGGTCCGCGCCGGACGCTCCGGAAGGTAGCGCACGTGCACCAGCTGGCCGGGGACGGACGGCCTCCCCAGGGCCCGGGCCAGGGCCTCGGCGTCCCGGGGATCGTCGGTCCGGACGGGAGGGTTCAGCTGAGGTCCGAGTGGGAGGGGTTCTCGGTGTGGTCCTCGAGGGCCCCGAAGACGGTGACGTCCGCCAGCTCGGTCCAGCCCAGGTGCCCGTACAGGGCCTGTCCCTCGGCGCCGGCCACCAGCAGGCCCTCCTGCACGTCGTGCTCGAGGGCGAGGGAGGCCAGGTAGCGCATGACGAGCGAGCCCAGGCCCTGACGGCGGAACTCGGGAGAGGTCCAGATCCGGTCGAACACCGCGTAGCCGTCCACGGCGGCCACCCGGCCCCGGGCGGCCACGGCGCCGGCCCCGGCGGAGTGCTGGTCCGTGGAGGTGATGGTCAGCAGGAACCAGTCCGGCTCGTTGCGCTCGATCGCGGCCTCGAACTCCTCCGGCACGATCGGTGCCTCGACGTCCTGGCCGGTCATGTCCACCACCATGAGCTTCTCGCCCGTGGAGACCCGCTTCAGCGGCACGCCCTCCGGGATGGCCGGGGCGGTGCCCACCACGGTGAGCAGCCGGCCCGGGTGCTGCTGGACCTCGACCGAGGCGGCCGTCAGGGCGTCCTCATCGGGATTGGCGAGAACGTACTCCCAGTCCTGGCCGTCCGTGGACTGGTGCCCGGTGCGCAGCGAGGCGTGGACGGGGCCGTCGTGGCGTACCTCGTAGTCGCGGCACCGGGACCACCCGGTGACCCACGTGCTGACCAGAGCGTCGTTCAGGGCAGAAGTCATGGCAAGAGACTATCCCGTGACGTCGGGGGACCGCACGGGCATAACCTCTCCCGGTCCAAAACGTCACCTGGGGGTAGTCTGCAGCCCGCCGCCGACCCTGGCAACCACCCGGCCGCGTCCCACTACCCTTGGAGCGGTGAGCCAGTCCAAGATCGCCCTCTACTACCGCTTCGCCCCCGTGGCCGACCCCGAGGCCGTGCGACTCTGGCAGCACGCCCTGGCCGAACGCTGGGGACTGACCGGCCGGATCATCGTGGCCCCCCACGGCATCAACGGCACGGTCGGCGGGCCGATCGACGCGGTGAAGCAGTACGTCAGGACCACCCGGACCTATCCGCCGTTCGCCGGCCTGGAGGTCAAGTGGTCGGACGGGTCCGCCGAGGACTTCCCCCGGCTCTCCGTGAAGGTCCGGCCCGAACTGGTCGCCTTCGACGTCCCCGGGGAGGTCACCGTCACCGCGGACGGGGTGCGGGACACGGGCACCCACCTGGACCCACAGGCGCTGCACCGCCTCGTCGCCGAGAAGCGCGACGCCGGCACCCCCGTGGTGTTCTTCGACGGGCGCAACGCGGTGGAGGCCAAGATCGGCCGGTTCCGCGACGCCGTCGTGCCGGACACCACGACCACGCGCGACTTCGTGGCCGAACTGGACTCCGGCAAGTACGACCACCTCAAGGACCAGCCGGTGGTCACCTACTGCACCGGCGGCATCCGCTGCGAGGTGCTGACGGCCCTGATGCACCACCGCGGCTTCGGCGAGGTCTACCAGCTGGATGGCGGGATCGTCCGCTACGGCGAGGCCTTCGGGGACGCCGGGCTGTGGGAGGGCTCGCTGGCCGTCTTCGACCGCCGGATGCGCGTGGAGTTCTCCGACCGGGCCGCCGTCGTCGGCCGCTGCAGCCTGTGCGGGACGCCGACCGCCGAACTGCGCAATTGCGCCGATGCCTCCTGCAAGACGCTGGACACCGTCTGCGACGGCTGTGCCGAGGCCGCCCCGGACCGGGTCTGCGCGGTATGCACAATGGACGCATGACCCAGATGCACGAACCCCCGCCGCCCGGCCGGGACCGGGACGCGATCACCCGCCTCGCGGCCGGCCTGCGCGCCCTGCCCTACACCACGGACGCGGTCGGGGACCTGCTCGGGGAGACGGCCGGCGCCGCGCTGGACCGCGAGCAGGCCGAGCCTGCCCGGCGGCGCGTGGCCCAGGTGCTGGACGACGACGGCGCCCCCGCCTCCCAGCGCGCGCTCGCCGCCGTCGTGTCCTGCTGGATGCTCGGCGACGCGGTGCCGGTCGCGGCGCTGGACGCCGCGCTGCCCTCGCTGGGCGCCGGCGGGGCGGTGGGACTGAACCTCGGCCGGATCGGCGAGGGGCACTTCCACCCCGTCGTGGACCTGTCGCCCTACTCCGCGGATGACCTCGGCGAGGCGTGGATCGCCAGCGACCAGACCGCACTGCAGACCCGCGGCGTGCTGCCGCCCTGGCACGTCCTGGGCATCGGGCGGGCCTCGTTGACCCTGGCCGGGAACGTCATCCGCCGGCCGGTCGCCCGGGCCCTGGACCTCGGGGTCGGCTGCGGCATCCAGACCCTGCACCTGCTCGCGCACGCCGGGCACGTCACGGCCACGGACCTGTCCGGGCGCGCCCTGGACTTCACCGCCTTCAACCTGGTGCTCAACGCCGGGGCGCTGGGCCTGGACCCGGACGAGGACCCCTTCGCCCCGGGCGGGCGGGTCACCCTCCGGGCCGGGGACCTGCTGGACCCGGTGGCCGGGGAGCGGTTCGACCTGGTGGTCTCCAACCCGCCGTTCGTCATCACGCCGCGCACGGCGGGCGACGCGGACGGCATCAACACCTACCGCGACGGCGGCCGGGAGGGAGACCGGCTGCTCGCCGACCTCGTGCGCCGGCTGCCGGGCCACCTGGAACCGGGCGGGACGGCGCAATTGCTGGGCAACTGGGAACTCCACGACGCGGACGGCGGCTGGGACGCCCGGTTGCGCGACTGGATCCCGGCCGGCACCGACGCCTGGCTCATCCAGCGCGACGTGGCCGATCCGGCCCGCTACGCCGAGACGTGGCTGCAGGACTCCTCCGAGCAGTACGACCCGGCCGGCTACGCGGCCGGTTACCGGCGCTACCTGGAGGACTTCGACGCCCGGGGCGTGGCCGCCGTGGGGTTCGGTTACCTGTGGCTGCGCCGCCCGGAGGCCCCGCGGGCCGGGCGGGTCCGGGCCGAGGACCTCCAGGGCGAGCTGCAGCAGCCCCTGGGCCCGGCCTGGGGCGCGGCGGTGCAGCGGTGGGACCTCGTGGAGGGGCGGCCCCTGGCCGGACTGCACGTGCGGGTCCCGGCGGACGTCACGGAGGAGAGGCACCAGCGGTTCGGCGCCGAGCACCCCGAGGTCATCCTGGCCCGCCAGGGCGGCGGGTTCCGCCGGGTGGCCCACCTGGACACCGCCACCGCCGGTTTCCTCTCGGCGGCGGACGGCGAGTTCACCGTCGGCCAGCTGACCGGGGCCGTCGCGGGGCTGCTGGAGCTGGACGCCGAGGCCGAGGGTGCCCTGACGGAGGCCGTGCGGCACCTGCTCCTGGAGGGGTTTCTCGAGGCAGTGTGAAGCACCTCACGCGAAATGTGAAACACCTGCCTAGAATGTCTGTCCATGACCGAACTTGAGACCGCTCCGGCCCCCGGGAGCGAGTCGGACCAGGGCGGGCGCCGGCCCGTCGTCATCTCCGACCCGCAGGCCATCCGGGCGCTGGCCCACGAGGCCCGGCTGGAGGCACTCGAGGAGCTGTACGCGTCCCAGTCCACCCGCACGGCCACCGAGCTGGCCTCCCGCTGCGGTCTCTCGCCCTCGGCCATGAGCTACCACCTGCGCGCCCTGGAGAAGTACGGCTTCGTCGAGCGTTCGCCCTCGGAGGGGGACGGCCGGGAGCGGCGGTGGAAGGCCGCCGGGTACTCCCTGCTGGTGGACTCGCTGAACCACACCCCGACCTCCAAGCTGGCGTTCATCGACGTCCAGCTCAACACCTTCCGCGACCGGATCATGAAGGAGGTCGCCCGCCGCGAGGCGGAGGACAAGGAGGCCGAACGGTCCGCGGAGGTCCGCCGTCCGCCGGTGCTGTCCACCGGGATGATCTTCGTCGACTCGCAGCAGCGGGCGGAGTTCCAGTCCCGCCTGGCGGCCCTGATCGACGAGTTCGAGGAGCTCAACCCCGCCTCGGAGCGTTCCGTGGACGCCGAGCGCGTCTACTACCTGGTCTCCGTCCTCGCCGACGCGGCGCCCGGCCCCGCCGACACGGCCTGATCCGGCAGCGGTCGCCGGTGCCGTTACATTAGAGGGGCACCGGGCGGTCCGCCCGGCGACCGAGAAGGAGCCTGAGTGTCAGAGAAGGTCGACGGGACCAAACTCGTCATCGTGGAGTCCCCCGCCAAGAGCAAGTCCATCGCCAAGTACCTGGGCGAGGGATGGGTGGTGGATGCCTCGGCCGGTCACATCCGGGACCTCCCGCAGCCCTCGGACCTGCCGGCCGACATGAAGAAGGGCCCGTACGGCAAGTTCGCCGTGGACACCACCAACGGCTTCGAGCCCTATTACGTGGTGTACCCGGACAAGAAGAAGCGGGTCACCGAGCTCAAGCGCGAGCTCAAGGACGCCTCCGCCCTCTACCTCGCCACGGACGCCGACCGCGAGGGCGAGGCCATCGCCTGGCACCTGCTGCAGGAGCTCAAGCCCAAGGTCCCCGTCTACCGGATGACCTTCACGGAGATCACCAAGGAGGGCATCGCCCGCGGCCTGGAGAACATCCGCGAGATCGACGCCGACCTCGTGGACGCCCAGGAGACCCGCCGCATCCTGGACCGGCTCTTCGGCTACGAGATCTCCCCGGTGCTGTGGCGCAAGGTGGCCCGTGGCCTGTCGGCAGGTCGCGTGCAGTCCGTGGCCACCCGGCTCGTCGTCGAGCGCGAGCGCGAGCGCATGGCGTTCGTCCCGGCCTCGTACTGGGACCTGGACGGCACGTTCACCGCACAGGAGGGCCCCGGCGCGGGGGAGTCCTTCACCGCCCGGCTGGCCACCGTGGACGGCCGGCGGATCGCCAGCGGCCGGGACTTCACGGACCGCGGGGTGCTCAAGGACTCCGCCGAGGGCAAGGTCGCCACGCTGACCGAGGCCACCGCGACCGCCCTGGCCGAGGGCCTGCAGGGCGCGGCGTTCACCGTGGACTCGGTGGAGGACAAGCCCTACACCCGCCGCCCGGCGGCCCCGTTCACCACCTCCACGCTGCAGCAGGAGGCCTCGCGCAAGCTGCGGTTCTCCTCGCGGGTCACCATGCAGGTGGCGCAGCGGCTGTACGAGAACGGCTACATCACCTACATGCGTACGGACTCGGTGATGCTCTCGGACGAGGCGATCACCGCGGCCCGCCGGCAGGCCACGGAGCTCTACGGCCCGGAGTCCATCCCGCAGGCCAAGCGCGTGTACAAGGCGAAGAACGACTCGGCGCAGGAGGCCCACGAGGCCATCCGCCCCGCCGGTGACTCCTTCCGCACCCCCGGCCAGGTCTCCGGTGCGCTGCGCGGGGACGAGTTCCGCCTCTACGAGCTGATCTGGAAGCGCACCATCGCCTCCCAGATGGCCGACGCCAAGGGCTACACGGCCACCGTGAAGCTCTCCGGGACCGCCACCGGCGGCGAGGTCGCCGGGTTCACGGCCTCGGGCACGGTCATCACCTTCCCCGGCTTCCTGGCCGCCTACGAAGAGGGCCGGGACACCGAGTCGGAGAAGCCGGAGGGCAAGGACAAGCGCCTGCCGGACCTGGCCGCCGGCCAGTCCCTCACGGGCCGGGACGTCATCGCCTCCGGCCACGAGACCAGCCCGCCGCCGCGGTACACCGAGGCGTCCATCGTCGCCGAGCTGGAGAAGCGCGAGATCGGCCGGCCGTCCACCTACGCGCCGACCATCTCCACGATCATGGACCGCGGTTACGTGACCAAGCGCGGCAACGCCCTGGTCCCGTCCTGGACGGCCTTCAGCGTCATCCGCCTGCTCGAGGAGCACTTCGGCCGGTACGTCGACTACGACTTCACCGCCCGTATGGAGGACGACCTGGACCGGATCGCCGCCGGTGAGCTCCAGCGGGAGGCCTGGCTGCAGGCCTTCTACTTCGGCGCGGAGTCCGGCACCGAGGGGCTCAAGGCCGTGGTGGACAACCTGGGCGACATCGACGCCCGGGCCGTGAACTCCATCCCCGTGGCCGAGGGCATCACCCTGCGCGTGGGCAAGTTCGGCCCCTACCTGGAGAAGGACCTGCCGGCGGACGCCCCGGAGGGCACCGACCCGGAGCGCGCCAACGTCCCCGAGGACCTGGCCCCGGACGAGCTGACCCCGGCCAAGGCCGAGGAGCTGTTCGCCACCGCGGGGCCCTCGGAGCGCGTGCTCGGGGTGGACCCGGAGAGCGGGCGCACGATCGTGGCCAAGGACGGCCGCTACGGCCCCTACGTCACCGAGGTCATCGAGGAGATGACCGAGGAGCAGCTGGAGGCCTGGATGGAGGCCCAGCCCACCGAGTACTACAAGAACGGCAAGCCGAAGCCGAAGAAGAAGCCGGCCAAGGTCAAGCCGCGCACCGGCTCGCTGTTCAAGTCCATGTCCCTGGAGACGATCACCCTCGAGGACGCCCTGAGGCTGATGAGCCTGCCGCGCGTGGTGGGCCAGGACGCCGAGGGCACCGAGATCACCGTGCAGAACGGGCGTTTCGGCCCCTACCTGAAGAAGGGCACGGACTCCCGCTCACTGGAGTCCGAGGACCAGATCTTCACCATCACGCTCCAGCAGGCGCTGGACATCTACGCCCAGCCCAAGCAGCGCGGCCGCGGGGCGGCCAAGCCCCCGCTGGCGGAGTTCGGCGAGGACCCCGTCTCGGGGAAGAAGGTGGTCGTCAAGGAGGGCCGCTTCGGGCCCTACGTGACGGACGGCGAGACGAACATCACCGTGCCGCGGGCGATGGACCCGGAGTCGCTGACCGCCCAGCAGGCCTACGAGCTGCTGGCGGACAAGCGGGCCAAGGGCCCGGCGAAGAAGCCGGCGCGCAAGCCGGCGGCGCGGTCGAAGAGCACGGCGAAGAAGTAGCCATGCGCCTGGGTGTGCTGGACATCGGCTCGAACACCGTCCACCTGCTGCTGGTGGACGCCCACCCGGGTGCCCGTCCGTCCGCCTACGCGGACCACAAGCGCTCACTGTCCCTGCTGCAGCACCAGGACGATCAGGGACGGATCAGGGCCTCCGGCCAGGACGCCCTGGTCACCTTCATCCAGGAGGCGGTGCGCTTCGCCGTGGCCAACGGGGCCGAGGACCTGATCGCGTTCTGCACCTCGGCCATCCGCGAGTCCGCCAACGGCGCCGAGGTCCTGGACCGGGTCACCCGCGAGACCTCGGTGCACCTGACCGAGCTCTCGGGGGACCAGGAGGCGGCCATGACCTACTTCGCGGTCCGCCGCTGGCAGGGCTGGGACGTGGGGTCCATCCTGAACTTCGACATCGGGGGCGGCTCGTTCGAGATCGCCTACGGCACGGACGAGCTGCCCAGCTACGCGGCGTCCATCCCGCTCGGCGCCGGCCGCCTGACCAGGGACTGGCTGCCCGCGGACCCGCCCACCCCCAAGTCCGTCAAGAAGCTGCGCAAGTACGTCCGGGTCACCATGGCCGAGGCCGCGGGCGGCTTCCCCGCGCTGACGGCCCCCGTGCTGGTGACCGGCACCTCCAAGACCTTCCGCTCCCTGGCCCGGATCACGGGGGCGGCGCCGCTGGCCGCCGGGCCGTTCGTCAAGCGGCACCTGCGGATCGAGGACCTCAAGCTCTGGGTCAACCGGATGGCGGCCATGACGGCGGCGGAGCGGGCCGGGCTGCCCGGGGTCTCCGAGGTCCGCGCGGCCCAGATGCTCGCGGGCGGGATCGCCGCGGAGGCCGCGATGGAGCAGTTCGGGATCGCGCAGCTCGAGATCTGCCCGTGGGCACTGCGCGAGGGGCTGATCATGCGTAGGCTGGATGCCTTGGTCCAGGAGGGAATCCTGGGCCAGGAGGCGGTCCGGGGTGTCGGCAACGTCCGGCTCAACCCGGACCCGATGCTGCCGGGCTTCTCCGTGGGGGTGACCGTTGACTGAGAGCGCTGAAGAGATCGCCGCACGCGCGGAGCAGGCCGCCGCGGCCGCGGCCGCCGAGCGGGAGTCCGACGCCGAGCGCCACACCGGTCCCTGGGGCGGGGCCGTCGCCGAACGCGAGTCCCGTCCGGCCCGGGTGCGTGAGGGCGCCACCGCCACGCTGGGCGGAGCCGCCCGGCCCGCCCTCGGTCCCGGCCGGCTGGCCGCCGCCCTGGAGTCCACGCGCCAGCCGCCCGGCACGCCCGACGTCGGGCCCCAGGTGCCGCGGGACATCCCCGTCACGCTGTCCTCGTCCTCCGTGTTCCCGCTGGGCACCCAGGACGTCTTCGCCACGGCCGAGGACCTCGGCTACGACGCCGTGGAGGTCATGGTCACCCACAACTCGTGGTCCCAGGACGGACTGCTGCTGAACCGGTTGGCCCAGAAGCACCGGATGCCGATCCACTCGATCCACGCCCCCACGCTGCTGTTCACCCAGCAGGTGTGGGGTTCGGCGTGGAACAAGCTGGCCAAGAGCGCGGACCTGGCCCGAGAGGTCGGGGCCGAGATCGTGGTGGCGCACCCGCCGTTCCGCTGGCAGGGCAACTACGCCTCCGGTTTCGCGGCCGGGATCGAGGAGATCATGGACGCCACCGGCGTGAAGATCTGCGTGGAGAACATGTACCCGTGGCGCGCCGGCGCCCGCGAGGCCAAGATGTACCTGCCGCACTGGGACCCCGTCTCGCAGGCCTACGAGCACGTCACGTGGGACTTCTCCCACGCGGCGATCGCCCAGGAGGACTCCCTTGAGGCCTTCCAGGTGCTGGGGGAGCGGTTGCGCCACGTCCACCTCACCGACGGCACCGCCAACGGCAAGGACGAGCACCTGCTGCCCGGCGACGGCGACCAGCCGGTGGCCGCCTGCCTCGAGTTCCTCGGCGAGACCGGCTGGGACGGCGCCATCTGCGTGGAGGTCGGCACCCGCAAGGCCAAGTACGCCGGCCAGCGCGAGGAGATGCTCGGCTACTGCCTCGAATACGCCCGCAACCACCTGGCCGTCGGCGTCGAGCGCGCGGCCGCAAGGAGTGCCCAGTGAAGATCGCGATGCTCGGACTCGGCAACATGAACGGGGCCATCCTGGCCGGCATGCTGGCCGCCGGGACGGACCCGGCCGGGGTCTGCGCCACCGTCCACTCGGAGGACAGCGCGCGCGCCGCGGAGGAGCGCCACGGGATCGCCGTGAGCTGCACCGAGCGGGATCCCGAGGCGAACCGAAACGCCGCCTCGGGGGCCGACGTCGTGGTGCTGGGCGTGAAGCCCAGGTACATCCGCACCCTGTGCCGGGAGATCTCGACCGCGCTGGCACCGGAGACCGTGGTGGTCTCCGTGGCCGCGGGGATCACCACCGCGGCGATGGAGGAGAGCCTGCCCGAGGGCCAGCCGGTGGTGCGCACGATGCCGAACACGCCGCTGACCGTGGGGATGGGCGCCGTCGGGCTGGCCGGCGGCCGGACCGCGACGGAGGAGCACCTGGAGATGGCCGAACGGCTGTTCGCCGGCTCCGGGTCCGTCCACCGGGTGGCCGAGGACCAGATCGACGCGGTGGCCGCCGTCTCCGGCTCCGGACCGGCCTACGCGTTCCTGCTCGCCGAGCTGATGGCGGCGGGGGGCGCGGAACTGGGCCTGGACGAGCCGCTGGCGAAGGAGCTTGCCCGGTCCACCGTGGCCGGCGCCGGGCGGATGCTGGCCGATCCGGACGTGGACCCGGCCGTGCTGCGGCGGGCCGTGACCAGCCCGAACGGCACCACCGAGGCGGCCGTCGAGTCGTTCCTGGACGCGGGACTGGCCCGGCTGATCGCGGACGGCATGCGCGCCTCCGCGGAGCGCGGGCGGCAGATCAGCCAGGAGAACTAGGGCCGGGCCGCGAACCGCTCCAGCAGGTCGGTGTGGCCGGAGACGATCAGGGTGTCCCGGGGGCCGACCTTGGTGTCCGGCTGCGCGTAGGTGAAGTCCTCGCCCGGGGTCTTCACCCCCACGATCGTCACCCCGTACTTGGCGCGGATGTTGGACTCGGCCAGGGTGAAGCCCACGGCCTCGGTGGGCGGGTACATCTTGACGATCGCGAAGTCATCGTCGAACTCGATGAAGTCCAGCATCCGTCCCCCGACCAGGTGGGCGGCGCGCACGCCGGCATCGTGCTCGGGGAAGATCACGTGGTGGGCACCGATGCGGCGCAGGATCTTGCCGTGGGCCGGGGTGATGGCCTTGACCCAGATGTGGTCCACGCCCAGGTCCACGAGGTTGACGGTGATCAGCACGGAGGACTCGATCGAGGTGCCCACGCCCACCACGGCCGTGGCGAACTCCTGGGCGCCGAGCTGGCGCAGGGTCTCGATGTCCGTGGCGTCGGCCTCGACCACGTGGGTCAGGGACCCGGCCCACTTCTGCACGAGGGCGGGGTCGCGCTCGATCGCCATCACCTCGCGTCCCTGGGCCACGAGCTGCTCGCCCACGGCCGCGCCGAAGCGACCCAGGCCGATCAGCAGCACCGGAGCATGGGGGTCCGGACGGTTCTCAGCCAATGATCGGCCTTTCCTCGGGGTACCGGAACAGGTTGCGCCGCTGGCGCAGGGCCAGCGCGGACGCGAAGGTGATCGTACCAACGCGGCCGGAGAACATCAGTGCCGCCAGCACGTACTTGCCCGAGGGCGGTAACTCCTCGCTGAGGCCGGTGGTCAGGCCGCACGTGCCGAACGCGGACAGCACCTCGAACAGCGGCCGCTGCAGCGACTCGTCGGCGATCGCCACGAGGGCCATGGTGCCCACCAGCACGAGGGTGGCGCCGAGCGCGAGGACGGCGATGGCCACGCGCAACGACTCGGGGGCGATCGTGCGGCCGTGCGCGGTGACCTCCCGGTCGCCGCGGGCCTCGGCCACGATGGCCAGGAACATCACGGCGATCGTGCTGACCTTGATGCCGCCGGCCGTGGAGGCCGAGCCGCCGCCGGCGAACATCAGCGCATCGGTCAGCAGCAGCGTCTCGGGGGACTGGGCGTTCATGTCGAACACCGCGAAGCCGCCGGACCGGGGCATGACGGAGGTGAACAGGGCGTACTGGATGCGGCCGGCCGGCCCGAACTGGCCCAGGGTCTGGGCGTTGTTCCACTCGAAGATCCCGATCAGCACGGCCCCGCCCACCAGCAGGGCCAGGGTGGTGTTGACGGTGAGCTTGGTGTGCAGGTTCCACCGGGAGTAGTGCCACCGCTGCTGCATCAGGACCATGACGACCGGGAAGCCCAGGGCCCCGGCGAAGACCCCCACCATGATGGTCCAGATGATCCAGGGATCGCCCATGAAGGACTCCAGGCCGTCCACGTGCAGCACGAAACCGGCGTTGTTGAACGAGGACACGGCGTAGAAGACGCCGTTCCACAGGCCCTCCCACAACGAGCCGGTGTGCACCATGAAGCGCGGGACCAGCACGAGGGCCAGGAGGCCCTCGAGCGTCAGGGAGGTCAGCACGACCACCCGCAGCAGCGAACCGACCTCGCCGATCCGGCCGGTCGTCATCCCCTCCTGGGTGATGAGCTTGGAGCGCACGCCCAGCCGCTTGGACACCGCCAGGGAGAGCAGTGCGGCCATGGACAGGATGCCCAGGCCGCCGACCTGGATCGCGACGAGGATGATGGCCTGGCCGAGCAGGCTCCAGTGCTCGGCGGTGTTGACGGTGGTCAGTCCCGTCACCGAGACCGCCGAGGTGGCCACGAACAGCGCGTCGTGGAACGGGGTGACCCGTCCGCTCTGGGTGGCGGCCGGCAGCGAGAGCAGCGCCGTGAACAGCACGGTGACGAGGGCGAACGCCGACAGTGCGGCGCGCGCGGGGGAGGCGCCGGCAACGGTGGAGACCAGCCTGCGCAACCGCGTCGCGGCGCCGCGCAGCCCGGCCGGGACGTCCACGGGGGCCAATGGGCCGCGGGGCACGGAGGCCGGGCGGACCATGGGGCCGGACGACGGCGTCGGGATCCGTCCCGCGGCACGCCGCCGGGGCCTGGGAACGGGTATCTGCCGGGTCACGTCCACCATCATCCTCCATCGACCGCTCATGTCACCGGAAGGCGGGGTGAGCGTCATGACGAGCGCGTCCCGGGCCGGGAGGCCTAGTCTGTCAGTGATGACCAGCACATCCCCTGATCGCGTTCCCGCCGCCGTCGTCTGGGACGAGGCGCTGCTGAAGTATGAGTTCAGCAGGGCCCACCCGATGGCGCCGGTCCGCCTGGACCTGACGCACCGGTTGGCCGAGGCGCTGGGGCTGATGGACCGCGAGGGCCTGCGGATCATCCGTCCCGAGGTGGCCTCCGACGAGCTCCTGGCCTCCGTCCACGATCCCGCGTACGTCCGCGCGGTGCGCTCCGTGAGCTCGGGCGAGGTGGAGCACCGGCGGGACATGGGACTGGGCAGCGACGACAACCCGGTCTTCCCGCACATGCATGAGGCGGCAGCCCGCATCCTCGGCGGTTCCGTGGCCGCGGCCGAGGCGATCTGGGCCGGCGAGGTCAGGCACGCGGTCAACATCGCCGGTGGCCTGCACCATGCGGCACGCGGCCAGGCCAGCGGATTCTGCGTCTACAACGACTGCGCGGCGGCCATCCAGCGGCTGTTGGACCTGGGCGCCGAGCGGGTGGCCTACGTGGACCTGGACGCCCACCACGGGGACGGCGTGGAGTCGATGTTCTGGCACGACCCGCGGGTGCTGACGATCTCCGTGCACGAGACGGGGATCTCCCTGTTCCCGGGCACCGGCTTCGCCAACGACGTCGGCGGCCCGAACGCGCAGGGCACCGCCGTGAACGTGGCAGTGCCCCCCGGGACCGGGGACTCCGGGTTCCTGCGCGCCGTGCACGCGGTGGTGCCCCAGTTGTTGCGGGTGTTCGCCCCGGACGCCCTGGTGACCCAGCACGGGTGCGACGGTCACCGGGAGGATCCCCTGACGAACCTGACGATGTCCGTGGAGGGCCAGCGCCAGCTCGCCCTGGACGCCGCGGACTGGGCCGCCGACTTCGCCCACGACCGCTGGCTGGCCACCGGCGGAGGAGGGTACAGCCCGTTCTCGGTGGTGCCCCGGACCTGGAGCCACCTGCTGGCGGTGGCGACCGGCCGGCCGGTGCGCACGGACGCGGAGATCCCCGAGACGTGGCGTCGGTACGCCGCCCGGGCCGCGGGACTGGATCTCTCCCAGTCCCGGGAGCAGGGCGGGATCCCGCACCTGATGTCGGACGGCGTGGACGTGTGGTGGCGTTCCTGGGAGGTCGGCTACGACCCCTCGGACGCGATCGACCAGACGATCATGGCGACCCGCAAGGCGGTCTTCCCGTACCACGGACTGGATCCCTGGTTCGACTGACCCGCCGATGAACACTCTGATCCTGTGCACGCCGTGACTAGAGTGTGGCGAGTATTCGACAGGACGCCCGAGGATGCCCCGTCTGGGAGGGGGGCGGGCGTCGGTCGACACCAGTGGAAAAGAGGAACACACCGTGGGTGATGCCGGTACCTTCGCCGAAGCGCGATTCATGACCGTCACGGAGGTGGCGGAGATGATGCGGGTGTCTCGTATGACCGTCTACCGCATGATCCACGCCGGTGAACTCCCCGCCGTCCGCTTCGGGCGCTCCTATCGGGTGCCCCAGGCCGCCGTGGAGGAGATCCTCCAGACCGGGACCACGGAGGTCCGTGTCACGGGCACGGAGGACCACCGCGGCTGATCGCCGCCGCCCCAACGCACACGGTTCGTTCCCCGGGCCCGGGTCAGGGTAAGGTGTTAGGGAACGTTTTGACCTATGACGCCGGATCGTCAGCAGTCGTCTGCTGGCGGTTCACCAACCAAGCAAGAGGTTTCCCTATGGGTTCTGTGATCAAGAAGCGCCGTAAGCGTATGTCCAAGAAGAAGCACCGCAAGCTGCTTCGCAAGACCCGTCACCAGCGCCGCAACAAGAAGTGAGCTGAGTCTCCGCTCGTTTCCGGGGCCGTCCCGCCGCAAGGCAGGACGGCCCCGTTGCGTCTGCCTACGATGACGGGGTGAAGAGTTCTCCTGATGTGGTCCTGCTGGTCAAGGACGGTTGCCACCTGTGCGCCGACGCGGTCGCCGTGGTCGAGGAGGTCTGCGGCCGGCTGGGTGTGCCCTGGCGGGAGGTGGACATCGCCGGGCAGCCGGACCTGGCCGCGCGCCATGCCGAGGAGATCCCGGTCCTGATGGTGGACGGTGTCCAGCGCGACTTCTGGCGGATCGACCCGGTCCGTCTGGAACGCCTGCTGGGGGCGGACCGCCCGTGACGGGGGGACCTCCCACCGGGTCCGGTCCCGAGGCACGCACCGCGGGACCCTCGCTGTCCCGCCGGACCGTGGGGCGGCTGCCCGTCTACCTCCGTGCCCTGGCCGCCCTGGCCGCCGAGGGGGCCACCCGCGTGTCCTCCGTCGTGCTGGCCGAGCGGACTGGCGTCGGTTCCCCGCTGGTCCGGAGGGACCTGGCCGGGCTCGGACACCTGGGGCGCCCGGGGGTCGGTTACCCGGTGGGGGCCCTCCAGCGGGCGATCAGCCAGGTCCTCGGGCTGGCCGAGGACCAGCCCGTCGTCCTCGTCGGCGCCGGTCACCTCGGTTCGGCGCTGGCAGGGTATGACGGCTTCGTCGAGCGGGGACTGCGCATCTGTGCCGTGCTTGACGCCGATCCCCGGGTGATCGGACAGGCCCGCGGTCCCAGCGTGGTCCGGTCCATGGACGACCTCGAGGAGGTGGTGTCCGACACCCGTGCCCGGCTGGCGATCCTGGCGGTGCCCGCGGGTGCCGCACAGTCCCTGGCGGACCGCCTGGTCGCTGCCGGGATCCAGGGGGTGCTGAACTTCGCACCCGTGGAGTTGACCGTCCCGCAGGGCGTGTCCGTCCGGGCCGTGGACCTGTCCACCGAGCTGCAGATCCTGGCGTTCCACCAGGCTGCACTTCATGTCGACTGATATGTAGTGGACGTCTGTCAAGTGGCAGGGTGAGGCGCCCGTCCCCG
>NZ_CALMQR010000120.1:0-20836 GCF_937871995.1 uncultured Citricoccus sp.
CCCGCCCATCCCTACGGACGACCTCGAGAGGCCCATGACATGACTGCCCGAGTACTGGACGGCCGCGCGACGGCCGCCGCGATGAAGAAGGACCTGGCCGCGCGGGTGGCCAGGCTGGCCGAGCACGGCCTCGTCCCCGGACTGGGCACGGTGCTGGTGGGTGAGGATCCGGGATCGCGGTCCTACGTGGCCGGCAAGCACCGGGACTGCGCCGAGGTCGGTGTGGCCTCCATCCGCCGGGACCTGCCGGAGTCGGTCACGGAGGAAGAACTGCTCGCGGTGCTGGACGAGCTCAACCAGGACCCGGACTGCACCGGATACATCGTCCAGCTGCCGCTGCCCCCGCACATCGACACGCAGCGGGTGCTGGAACGGATCGCCCCGGACAAGGACGCGGACGGACTGCACCCGGTGAACCTGGGCCGTCTCGTGGCCTCGGTCTCCGGGCAGCTGGAGTCCCCCCTGCCGTGCACGCCGGCCGGTTGCGTGGAGCTGCTGCGACATCACGGGATCGACCTGTCCGGCCGACGGGTCCTGGTCATCGGCCGGGGCGTGACCATCGGCCGGCCGGCCGGGCTGGTGCTGACCCGCAAGGACGTCAACGCCACCGTGACGCTGGCGCACACCGGGACGCAGGACCTCCGCGGGGAACTCTCCCGCGCCGACGTCGTCATCGCCGCGGCCGGTTCGGCGCACATGGTGCGGAAGGAGGACGTCGCGCCGGGAGCGATCGTGCTGGACGTCGGTGTCTCGCTGACGGTTGACGCGGACGGGCGTCAGCGCACCGTGGGCGACGTGGAGCCCGCCGTGGCCGAGGTGGCCTCGTGGGTCTCGCCCAACCCCGGCGGGGTCGGTCCGATGACCCGGGTGATGCTGGTCGCCAACGTCGTCGAGGCCGCCGAGCGCCAGGCCGCTACCAGGGTTCCCGCGGCCGCGGCAAGGCCCTGACCGGGCTGAATCCACCTGCACGGTGTCGTCCCGCCAGCCACCACCGGGGGACGGTCGAAGGAGTATTGGTCGCGGGAGCCCTGCCGTGCCAATATCGTTCGGTCGGAGTCCCTCCAGGCGTGTCATGGGAGCGCCGCCTCCGCTGCTGTCGAACGCGGGGCTCACACCCCCGGGATTCCCGGTGTCATGATGACTGAGCAGAGCGCCGCGACCCACCCCGCCGGGGAGGATGACTCCGGTCACGCGCTCAGGGCGCGGGGACAGGTTCTGGCGACCGAGCACTTCGAGGGCTTCCTGCAGGCCCTGGTGAATGCCGCTGCCGACGTTCTCGGCCCCGACGTCTTCGTCGGCGTCACGGTCGTGCGCGAGGGGCATCCGGCGACAGTGGCCAGCAGCGAGGATGACACCTACCGGTTCGATGAGATCCAGTACCGGTACGACGAGGGCCCGTGCCTGACCGCACTGCGCACCAACCAGGTCGTCCTCGTCGACAACCTCACCACCGAGCACCGGTTCGACACCTACCGGGAGGGTGCCGTGTCCCTGGGGGCACTCTCGACGTTGTCACTGCCACTGCACGGCGGGGACTCCGCCGTGGGCGCGCTCAACCTGTACTCCAACCAGCCGTACGCCTTCGGCCAGCGTGAACTGTTGGAGGGCAAGCGCTTCGCCGCCGAGGCGTCACGGGCGCTGGAACTGGCCGTCAGGCTGTTGCGTCGCCCCGACCTGCTGGAACACGGGCCACCGGCCCCGACCAGGCACACCGTGATCGATCAGGCCACGGGCGTGCTGATGAGCAGACATGCGTGCGGCCCAGAGCAGGCGTTCCAGGTGCTCCGCGAATCCAGCCGGCAGCGGGGCGTCCCCGTGCGGGAACGCGCCGAGGAGATCATCGCCGCCGCCGCGGCCGACCCCGGTCTCCCTCCGCCCGGGTGACCCTCGCGATGGGACAGGGATCCTCACCGCACCGGATGACCCGTGGCCTCGACGACCTCAGGGGCCGGAGGCGTGCGTCGGGGGAACGGCCGTCAGGCTCCCGGCGATGCCCTGCGCCCAGGCCTCGATGCGGGCCCAGTCACGGTAGTCGCCGAACTGCGCGCCGAACACCCGGAACAGGGTTCTGACCCATCGGGGGAATTGCCCGGGGGTGACCACTCCCGACACCAGCAGGTGTCCGCGGGGAGCTGCCTGGTCCCGCAGCGCCTGGGCCAGACGTCGGTCCTGGCCGGCGCGGGCGCTCCGGCGGATCCAGCGGGGCAGGGCCGAGGTCATGCCCACGCTGAACAACCACACCGGACGCGCTCGCAGGGCGTGGGCATGGCGGGTGATGTACCCGGCGGCCGTCGGCAACCACTCCTGCTGGTGGATGGCGCTGCCCAGCACCACGGCCGCATACCCCTCCGGGCTCGGGGCCTGCTGCAGCGGCAGCACCTCCACCCTCAGCCCGGCGCGTCCGAGCACCTCGGCGATGCGCTGGCCGATCTCGGCCGTGGAGCCGTGGGCGCTGGCATATCCGACCAGCACCCGCGGCGCTGCCTCCTCCGGTGCTCCCTGCCCGCCGGGGACGGCCCGACGGCGTGCGGGGTGTGCAGATTCCACGGTGGACGTCCTCGCGCTAGGGGGTGCGGGCTCGAACTCCTCGCCCCGAGGGTAGGCCGGGGTCGTCGGGCACGGAAAGCCCTGATCAACCGCACGGTACGGCGCGCCCGTCCCGCGCCGGTGCTACGGCACGTAGTCCGCGCACACCGGATCCACCGGCCGGTCGCGGTGCAGCACCCAGATGCCGTGGTCGTCCTCGCTGACCACCCCGTAGCCGAGCCGCTCGGCACGCTCCAGGGCCTGGTCCGGGGTCAGCGGGTCCCAGCCACCGAGCTCCTCGACCGTGGTGTCGATGATCATCCAGGTCGCCAGGTCATCGCCGATGTCCCCGTGCAGGCCGACGTAGGTGCGGTCCACCAGGTGCGGCACCGCGTTGTCCGCCGCCTCGATGCACACGTCGTCCGGGATCATCCCCACGGCGCGATCCAGGGCCCGCGCCCACTCGGTCCGTTGCCAGGTGTCCCCGGTGACGGTGCGCTGGAACGGGAAGACCTGCGGGAAGAGCACGGTGCCGATCACCCCGCAGCCCAGCAGGACGGACACGAAGACGGCCGGCACCCGCCAACCGCGTACACCCGCCCCCGCGGCCCGGGGCAGCCGGTGACTGCCGGCGCCCGAGGCGAGGGCGCCGTCGTCGTGACCGGACGGGGGTTCCGGGGGACCGGACGCGCGCACCTGCCGGGCGTGCCGCCAGGCCCCGATGCGCGCCAGCGCCTCCAGCGCGGCCATGAGGAAGACCGGCGCCAGGATCGCGTCGTACTGGTAGACCGGGCTCCACACGTTGAGCCGGTCGTTGAACAACCGGGAGGCCAGGATCGGCATGCCGATCAGCGTGTAGGGGGACAAGAGCGGCAGCAGCCACAACGCCACGAAGTGCAGCAGCCACAGGGCGACCTTCAGCGGGTGGTCGAAGAGCACCGCGAACGCGTCGAGGGGCTGGGTGAGCATGAAGGCGATCGAGGACCCCATGTCCGGCCCCAGCGCGGTGAACTGCCAGTAGCCGAATTCGCCCTCCGGGGAGAAACGGGGGATCACCACGGAGGTGGCGAAGACGTAACCGGCCACGCCCAGAACGGCGGTGACGACGGCGGGTACCCAGGCGCGCTTGACGGCCAGCACCATCGCGATGGCCAGCAGGGTGATGCCCATGTCCTCGCGCACGGACAGCAGGGTCAGGGCCAGCACGGTGGCCAGCCAGTACCGGCGGCCGTCGATGGCCCAGACGACCCAGGCGATGACCGGCACCCCGACGGCGATCTCGTGGAAGTCCCAGTTGACCATGGCCTGGAACGGCCACCACAGGAGCATCGCCCCGGCGCCGGTGAGCGCGATGACGTGGGAGAACCGGCGGCGGGCGAACAGATAGACGGGAATGGCCGTGGAGACCAGGAGCGCCGTCATGGCGATGTTCAGCACCCGTGGGTCGTCCCAGATCCAGTACAGCGGGGCCAGCAACGCCAGGACCGGGTGGAAGTGGTCGCCGAGGATGTTGAAGTCCACACCCTTGACCGGGACGATCGGCTCCCGGAACAGGGCGTACTGGCGCACCGCCTGGTCGAAGATGCCGAGGTCGTAGCCCTTGGCCTCGAAATTGCGGAAGCGCAGGAAGGAGTGGACGAGGTAGAGCACGGCCGCCACGGCCATCACGGCCCCGAGCTGCAGCCACTGGCCTGCGGTGGTGGTGGGTCCCACGGTGTCCGCACCGTCCCGGCGGTCCGGCTGGGTGCCGATGACCCAGCGGGGAAGGCGGCGGGCGTTCATCGTCGGATCCTGCACAGTCCACCTTTCGCGCGGTCCACGCCGGTCACATGGCGCCCCAGGAGGGAGTCGAACCCCCGACCAAGAGATTAGAAGGCTCCTGCTCTATCCACTGAGCTACTGGGGCTGGGCCCGGCCATTCTACCGGCCGCACGGAACTCCACAGGTCACGGGTCACCGGCGCGTTGTGCCCGGGCCCCGGTGGGACCCCTGTGCGGGACGCGGCCGGGGCGATGTGCTGGGAAGGACCGGGCATGACGCCCGGCCCGGCGGCGGAGACCACTTGCCGACGCCGGCTCACTCGCCGGCCACGGCCGGTCCACCGAAAGGCCCCCTCATGAGCGAACACATCACCGTCCGTGGCTTCGTGGCCACCGATCCGCAGGTCCGCATGGCCCAGGCAGGCTTCTCCGTCGGCAACTTCCGACTGGCCGCCACCGACCGGCGCTTCGACCGGGAGGCCAACGCCTGGGTCGACGGGCAGACCAACTGGTTCACGATCAACATGTTCCGGGCGCTGGCCCTGAACGCGGGGGCCTCCCTGGCCAAGGGCATGCCGGTGATCATCACCGGCCGGCTCAAGGTCCGCCCCTGGGAGGCCGGGGACCGGACCGGGACTGCCGTCGAGATCGAGGCCGACTCCATCGGCCACGACCTCACCCTCGGCACCGCCCGGTTCTCCCGGTCCAGTGGGCGGACGGGCGACGCAACCGCCGCCGGCGGACCGGTTGTCGACGCCGGTGACGCCCCGGCCGAGGGACCGTTCGGCGAGGACGACGAGCCCCGCGTCGACCGGTCGACCGGCGAGGTCCTGGAGGACGGGCCGGACGCTCCCGACGAGGCGGAGGTACCCGGGCAGGAGCGGGACCTGACGCTCGCCTGAGCGGGCCGGACTGTACGCGGTGGCCGCCGCCTTCGGCCGATGCGGGAAATGCGGCGGCCACCGACTAGCCTTGAGGAATGGCGGAATTCATCTACACCATGGTCAAGGCCCGCAAGAAAGTGGGCGACAAGCTGATCCTGGACGACGTGACGATGTCCTTCTATCCGGGGGCGAAGATCGGCATGGTCGGCCCCAACGGTGCGGGCAAGTCCACGATCCTGAAGATCATGGCGGGGCTGGACCAGCCCTCCAACGGCGAGGCCAGGCTCTCACCCGGCTACACGGTGGGCATCCTGCTGCAGGAGCCCCCGCTCAACGAGGAGAAGGACGTGCTCGGGAACGTGCAGGAGGGCGTCGGGGAGATCCTCGGCAAGATCCAGCGCTACAACGAGATCTCCGAGCAGATGGCCGATCCCGATGCCGACTTCGACTCCCTGATGGAGGAGATGGGCAAGCTCCAGGAGGAGATCGACGCGGCCGACGCCTGGGACATCGACTCCCAGCTCGATCAGGCCATGGACGCCCTGCAGCTGCCCGACCCCGACGCGGACGTCACCAAGCTCTCCGGTGGTGAGCGCCGTCGCGTGGCCCTGTGCAAGCTGCTGCTGCAGAAGCCGGACCTGCTGCTGCTCGACGAGCCCACCAACCACCTCGACGCCGAGTCCGTCCAGTGGCTCGAGGGGCACCTGTCCGCCTACCCGGGCGCCGTCATCGCCATCACCCACGACCGGTACTTCCTCGACCACGTGGCCGAGTGGATCGCCGAGGTCGACCGCGGCCGGCTGTACCCGTACGAGGGCAACTACTCGACCTACCTGGAGAAGAAGCGCGCCCGCCTGGAGGTCCAGGGCAAGAAGGACGCCAAGCTGGCCAAGCGGCTCAGCGAGGAACTGGACTGGGTCCGCTCCAACGCCAAGGGCCGCCAGGCCAAGTCGAAGGCCCGTCTGGCCCGCTACGAGGAGATGGCCGCCGAGGCCGAGAAGACCCGGAAGCTGGACTTCGAGGAGATCCAGATCCCGCCGGGGCCGCGCCTGGGCACCCAGGTCATCGAGGCGAAGAACCTGAAGAAGGGCTTCGGCGACCGCGTGCTGATCGATGGCCTGTCCTTCTCCCTGCCGCCCAACGGCATCGTCGGGATCATCGGGCCCAACGGCGTCGGCAAGACCACCCTGTTCAAGACCATCGTGGGCGTCGAGCCCCTCGACGACGGCGACCTGAAGGTCGGCGAGTCCGTGAAGATCTCCTACGTGGACCAGTCCCGCGGAGGCATCGACCCGGAGAAGTCCCTCTGGGAGGTCGTCTCCGACGGCCTGGACTACATCAAGGTCGGCCAGGTCGAGATGCCCTCGCGGGCCTACGTCTCGGCGTTCGGCTTCAAGGGCCCGGACCAGCAGAAGAAGGCCGGGGTGCTCTCCGGCGGTGAGCGCAACCGCCTGAACCTGGCACTGACCCTCAAGGAGGGCGGCAACCTGCTGCTGCTCGACGAGCCCACCAACGACCTCGACGTCGAGACCCTGACCTCGCTGGAGAACGCCCTGCTGGAGTTCCCGGGGTGCGCCGTGGTCATCTCGCACGACCGCTGGTTCCTGGACCGGGTGGCCACGCACATGCTGGCCTACGAGGGCACCGAGGAGGACCCCGCGAACTGGTACTGGTTCGAGGGCAACTTCGAGTCCTACGAGGCGAACAAGGTCGAGCGGCTCGGCCCCGAGGCGGCGCGCCCGCACCGGGTCACGCACCGCAAGCTCACCCGCGACTGAACCGGTCCCGGCACCACGCCGGACGCCCGACGACGGCGGCCCCCACCACCGAGGTGGGGGCCGCCGTCGTGCGTGGTCTCAGATCGTGGCCAGCCGGGCGTTGCACAGGTCCTCGGTGTAGTGACTCCGGACCCTCAGCTTGCGCTCGAGGTCCTGGATGACGGCGGCGGCGAAGTCCTTGCCGTAGAGCCGCAGGCACGAGCCGAGGCCGCCCGGGGAGAACACGTTGATCTCCATGAGCTTGTCACCGACCATGTCCAGGCCGACCAGGAACAAGCCGTCCGCGATGAGCTTCGGACGGACCACCTCGGCCAGGTACAGCATCTCCTCGGTGACCCGCACGGCCTCCGCGGTTCCCCCGGCCGACATGTTCGACCGCACCTCTCCACTGGCGGTGCGACGGCGGAACGCCGCGTACTTCCCGCCGACCTGGAGGGGCGTGCCGTTCATGAGCATCATCCGCACGTCCCCGTCCTTGGCCTCGGGCAGGTACTCCTGCGCCACGACGTACCCGTCCCGGGCGATGGCCTCCACGATCTGGTTCCGGTTCGGGGCCTCCTTGCGGTCCACCACGAACACGCCCTTGCCTCCCGAACCCTGGAGGGGCTTGAGCACCGCCTTGCCGTTCATCTCGTCGATGAACTCCGAGATCATCTGCTGGTCCCGGGAGATCAGCGTCCTCGGGCGCACGACGTCGGGGAAGTGCTGGAAGTAGGCCTTGGACAGGGCACCGGCCAGGGTGAGCGGGTCGTTGACCACCAGGACGCCGTTGGCGGCGAACAACCGGCCGAAGGCCACGGCCGCCGTGGAGGCCCACGGACGCTCCTTCGCGTCATCGGCGGGGTCATTGCGCAGCATTACCACGTCGAAGTCCTGGATGGGGACCTGGCGGGCGGACCGGGGCTTCTGCACGTCCGCCAGGTACCGGTCCAGCGAGCGGTAATTCCTCGCCGCGGTGCCGTGGGCCCGCACGGAGAGGGTACCGTCCGGTGCGTACGAGAAGTCCCCGGTACCCGTCAGCAGCGCCTCGTGCCCCAGTTGCGTGGCGGCCATCGCCAGACGCGTCGTGGTGTACGTGGACTTCTCGGTGGCGACGTCGTTGACGACGAATCCGATGTTCATGGACCTCCGATCAACAGGTACAGCGAGTGGGGTCGCCTTCGGCCGGGCCGGCCGAGGGTCCTCAACGGTTCACCAGGTCGGCCGGATCATCCAGGTCCGCCAGCCGGTCCAACCGCTCGATGCAGTCCCTCTCGGTCAGCCAGCGCGGCTGGAGCCGGGGTGGCTGCAGGACGCCACGGTCCCTCAGGTCGGTCACCAGGGGCAGGTCCTGCAGCGAGAACTTGCCCAGCAGCAACAGGTCCAGGGTCCCGCCGGCGCGCAGGTGCTCGATCAGGTCGAGCACGCCGCGCAGGTAGATGGCGTCCTTGGTCAGGCCACCGGACCGGAAGGCACGCATGGTCGTGGTGAAGGCCGAGGAGGCGGGGACCCCCTCCTCCACGAGCGCGTCGTGCGCGTCCCGGAAACTGGCGCCGGTGACCATGCGGTGCACCGTGATGATCCGGGTGGCCAGCTGACGCAGGCGGAAGGCGGTCAGTCCACCGCTGGCCACCTCGGCCAGCACGGCAAGGCCCTCCTGGGTCTCGTCGTACCCGGACAACCCCGTGCCCATCACCTTGATGGGCTGGGTGGCCCCGTTGACCTGGGTGACCAGATGGGTGCCGACCTCGTGCTGCATCAGGGCGTGGGCGCGGACCTTCTGGACCTTGGACTGCGGACCCAGGATCAGGGACTCCCCGGAGACCATCACGCCGGAGACGTCCTTGCGGATCTCGGCGTGCATCTCGATGTCGGCATCCTGCTCCCGGTAGTAGTCGATCTCCTCCTGGGCCAGCGTCAGCACCTCGTGCGCATCCAGGCTCTTCCCGGCGCCCTCCGGCACAGTCACCGTGCTCATGAGGCGATCGGCGATCTGCCGCAACGCCGGGGTGATGGCTCCGTACAGTTCGATGCTGAGGGGCATGAAATCCGCGGTGTCCCGCGCCTCGAGCATCTCGATCTGCAGGCCCAGCTCGCGGTGCTTCTCACGCAACAGCGTGCCGAGGACGGGGTCGTCCACGTCCCGGATGGGCATGTCCTTGAGCACCTGACGCAGTACGTCCGGGTCGTCCTCCAGCGTCCGGTACCGGAACTCCGGCAGTTCACCGGTGGCCAGGAACTCCGCCCGGGCCTGCTCCACGTTCATGGGCGTCACGTCCAGGAGGAACCGGAAGGACCGCGAGACCAGTGCCAGCTCGTGATCGATCGCCCGGTCGCGCAGAGATGCCGTGATGCCGTCCCGGTCACCGGGAGGCCGCACGCCGTCCGTCCTGTCGCCGAGAGTGATGGCGGTGATCTTCCGCGCCGTCTTCGCAGCTCCCGGCGTCCCGGCCGACGTCCCGCTCGTCCTGGCATCCGAGGCGGGACCGGACGTGCTCCCGGTCTTGCTCCCGGTCTTGGATGCAGCCTTGTTGCCGGACTTGTTCCCGGTCTTGTTGTCCGTCTTCTTGCTCATGGCGTCGGCACCGAGACCTCCCGCAATGCCGCCTCCACCGGGGCCACCGTCGCGGCCAGGGCGTCGGCCAGCTGGCCCAGGTGGGCGTCGTCCACCTCACCGGTCCATTCGTCCATGAAGGTCTTCTTGAACTCCAGGGCGAGCACGCAGGCGGTGTCGGGGAACCGCCGGTGGACCCAGCGTCCCTCGTTCTGGCCCCAGAACCGCACGTTCTCCCGCACGTCCAGTCGTCGCCCGGTGGCCGGGATGACCGGTGCGGACAGCGCCTCCATGAACGCGTCGACCACGGGGATCCAGGGCTGCCGGTCCAGGGTGCCGGTGCCCACGTTGACGTCCGGGTTGCCCTCCTGGGGTGCGGGCGCGGCGTCGGGACCGTCGCGGCGATGGTTGTAGGTGTGCAGGTCGAAGACCACGAACGGGCCCCGGGCCGCCAGCCGGGCGACCCGGCGCTCGAGCTCGGCGAACCAGGCGTCGTGGACCTGCCGGCTCCGGCAGGCGACGTCCGGGGGCAGTTGCCCGTCCCGCCAGACCCGGAGCCCCCAGCACTGCTCCGGGACGACGCAGACGCAGGTGCTCCGGGGACGGTTGAGGTCGGCCTCGAACCTGGACCGGTGCATGACCATGCCCGAGCCGATCCCGGCGCCGATCCGGTCGGAATAGGGATCCTCCTCCCGGAACCGGACGGCCTCGTCAAGCACCATCAGGTCCCGGACCTCCTCCCGCAGGTCATGGCCCGCGTGCACGGCCGTGTAGGCGACCTGGGTGTCCCAGGAGCCCACGACGGTGAGGATCCGGTCCGGTCCGGAGCCCGTGTCCATGTCGGCGTGCATGTGCATGCCCTCAAGGTAGACCACAAGGGGTACCCGGGGGCAGGGGGTAATGGCTTATCGGGAGGGGCGCCACGCGGTCTTCAGGAACAGGTTCTGGACGGCGCCCTGCACCCGGTACTTGGTGCCCGCGGGCACCCGGAGCATGCCCTCCTGGGCCACGGAGGCCACCAGCTCACCCTCGCGGGAGTAGATCCGGCCGTGGCTGAGGCCGCGGGCACCCTGGGCGGAGTGGCTGGTCTGGACGTAGAGCAGCCACTCGTCCACCCGGGCCGGCCGGTGCCACCACATCGCATGGTCCAGGGACGCCACGCTCATGCCGGGGCGGACCCATGCCAGGCCGTGACGGCGCAGGACCGGCTCGAGCAGGGTGTAGTCCGAGACGTAGGCCAGCGCCGCGCGGTGCAGGTTCGCGTCACCCTCCAGGGTGGAGAACGTCTTCATCCACACCATGTTGGTGGCCACCCTCTCCCGGGCGGGGGTGGCCTCGATCGGGGCGTCCACGTGACGGATGTCGAAGGGGCGGGCCCAGGACCACTCCTGGGCCACCGGATGCTGGAGGTGGCCCAGGCGCTGGGAGGTGCTCGGCAGCGATTCCGGGTCCGGGACCCCGGAGGGCATGGGGGACTGGTGCTCGATTCCCGGGGCCGGCTCCTGGAACGAGCAGATCAGGGACAGGATCGTCACGCCGTCCTGTTCCGCCTGCACCCGGCGCACCGAGAACGAGCGTCCGTCGCGCAGGTCCTCCACCGCGAAGGAGATCGGCTTGAGGGCGTCGCCGGGGCGGATGAAGTACCCGTGCATCGAGTGGATCGCCCGGTCCGGGTCGACGGTGCGGATCGCGGCCATCAGGGCCTGGGCCATCACCTGGCCCCCGAAGACCCGTCCCCGGGCCTGGGGCGGGGTGAGGCCGGTGAAGCGGATCCCGCGCGCCTCATCGGGCCCGTCCTCGGTGAGTGTCAGGACCTGGCGCAACACCTCCGTGGGGTCCTCGGGGAACCTGCCCCGTTGCCTCCGCACCCTGTCAGCCACCATGGACCGTCCCTCCGACCGTGACGAGGAAGGGCTACCTGTTGGTAACCTGCCCGCCAGTCTATCCCTGTCACTCACCCCGGCCTCACCCCGGGCCGGCGATGGGAGAATGGGGGCCATGCCCGCCCCCGATACGCCCGCACCCGATACGCCCGCGCCCGGTCAGGAACTCGTCCTGGAGGACCTCGACGCCGTCGCCGACCTGGAGCGGTATGCCACCCGGGCCCGCACCATGGCGGACACCGGGATGCGCCTGCAGGTGGTCGGCCCCGTCCTGGCCGCATGGGTCTCGGTCCTGCAGCCCCGGGGGCTGGGGGACCGCGTGCCGGTGGCGCTGGGCCTGCGGACCTTCCGCCTGGACCGGGCCGGCGCCGACGGCTGGGACGAGGTCTACCCGTTGTCCTCGGTCCTGGAGCGCCTGGCCCGGATGACCTCCACCTCGCGCACCGCCCTGACCCTGCCCCCGGTCACCGAGGCCGCCCCGTGGACGGCCGTGACACCGCCGCGCTCGGGCTGGTCGTCGGTGGCCGCCGTCGCGGACGACGAGCTCCAGCAGGTTGCCCAGGACGGGATCCGCGAGCTCGGGGCCGCACTGCCGCAGGACCCGGGGGCCTCGATGGTCGCCCAGGCCCGCGCGGCCGTGTGGGGGCGGCTGCTCGGGGGCACCTCCGTGGAGGCCGGGGACGGGTTCCTGCCGGCCGGGGCCGCGTTCGCCGCCCACGGGCTGGGCTTCCTCACCCCCGGGGGCACCACCACGGTCCACACCTCGGGCCCGTGGGTCCGGCTGTCCAGCCCGGCCGGGTTCGTGCTGTGCCGCCAGCCGATGGCCCTGTAGGGGACGGGCCCCTCAGACGGAGTTCACCATGGAATGGGCGGCCCGCTCGAGGTAGTCCCACAGGGTCTGCTCGTGCAGCGGGGCCAGCTCCAGGGAGTCCACGGCCACCCGCATGTGCCGCAGCCAGGCGTCCCGGGCCGCGAAGTCGATCGTGAAGGGCGCGTGGCGCATGCGCAGCCTGGGGTGGCCGCGCTGCTCGCCGTAGGTGCGCGGACCGCCCCAGTACTGCTCCAGGAACATCCGCAACCGGTCCTCGGCCGGGCCGAGGTCCTCCTCGGGGTACATCGCACGGAACCCCGGGTCCTCGGCCACGCCCTCGTAGAACACGCGGGCCAGCTTCGCGAAGGTCTGGTGCCCGCCCACCTGGTCGTAGAACGAGGCGTTCTCCGGTTGCGCCCCTCCGGGGGCCGACGCGGCACCCGCTCCCGACGCCGGCCCGGTGGCCGCCGCGGGGGGAGTCGCCGCGGGAGGCGTGGGCGCCGGCATCATCCCGGGCCGGTTCTCCAGGCCGGTCACCCGGCTGGGTGCCTTGCCCTGACGCGGCGTGAGCACGGCGATCGGCGCTCCGAGCCGACTGCCGAAGTCCGGCAGGTGGCGCATCTGCCGGACCTGCTGCGGGACGATCTCCACCGGGAAGTTCACCGAGCGGGCGATGAAGCACTGCTCGTGGGCCCTCGCGTGCAGGGCCTCGGCCGCGTCACGCTGGGACTCGTCGGCGAGCCAGATCTCGGGGGACAGGGTCGCGGAGGTGACCGAACCGCCGTCGGGCCCGAAGGTGAGCACGCACTCGGCGCGGCAGGAGGCTCCGGTGACCACGATCCCCGCGGCGGTGGCCGCCTGCATGTAGGACAGCAGGTGGCACTCCGCGAGCGCCGCCAGCAGCAACTGCTCCGGGTTCCACCGCTCCTCGTCACCGTGGAAGGCGCGGGCGGCCGATCCGGACAGTTCTCCGGGTCCCTCGGCCTGGATGACCAGGTCGCGGGCGTAGTCCTTGTATCCGGAGGTCCCGGTGCCCCGGTTCCCGGTCCATTCGGCGCGCAATGAGAAGGTGTGTTCCACCCTTCCACGCTACCGCCCCCGGACTGGGCCGCCGGATTCCGGGCCACGGTCCCGTCGCATTGACGACCTCCGTAGACTGGCGACCTGGGAGGCAGCATGCACACGATTCACCTCCTCACGGTCTCCGATCGGGTGTCGGCCGGGACCGCTGAGGACACGGCCGGCGCGGCGGTCCGCGCCCTGCTGTCCGAGGCGCTGCCGGACTGGCCGCTGGACCACCGCGTGGTTCCCGACGGCGACGTGCCGGTGGGCGAGGCCGTCGCCGCGGCCTGCCTCGGCGGGGCACGCGTGGTGCTCACCCTCGGCGGGACCGGGGTCGGCCCGCGGGACCGCACGCCCGAGGCCGTGACCCCGCTGATCACCCGGCACCTGCCCGGCATCCCGGAGCTGCTGCGCAGTGCGGGTCGCCAGCAGACACCGGCCGCGGTGCTCTCGCGCGGCGTGGCCGGGGTCGTCGACCCGCCGCTGCCGGACGGGCACCGGCCGGTCGTCGTCGTGACCCTGCCGGGGTCGCGCCGGGCGGCCGAGCAGGCCGTTCCACTGCTCGCCCCGCTGCTGCCCCACCTGGTGGACCAGCTCGACGGAGGTGACCATGTCCGCTCCTGACCGACCCCTCGCGCCACCGGACACCGCGCCGCCGGACACCGCGCCACCGGCCGTCGTCACGGACCGCCCCCTGGACGCGGCGGCGCTGGAGGCCTCGGTGGTGAACGCCCGGTGCGGTGCGGCACTGACCTTCACCGGGATCGTCCGCGACCACGACCCGGAGGCCGAGGGCACCGTCACCTCCCTGGACTACAGCTCCCACCCGGACGCCGAGCGGATCCTGCGCGAGATCCTCGCCAGCCACGCCCGGGGGCCGCAGGACCCGGCCGGCGAGGTCCGGATCGCCGCGGCGCACCGGACCGGCCACCTCGACGTCGGGGACCTCGCCCTGGTGGTCGCGGTCGCCTCCGCCCACCGCGCGGAGGCCTTCGAGACCTGCCGCGCCGTGGTCGAGGACATCAAGGCCGAGGTGCCCATCTGGAAGCGCCAGCACACCGCGTCCGGGGACGCTCACTGGGTGGGGCTGCCGTGACCGGGGTGCCCGTCGTCCTGACCACCCGCACCGTCACCGCGCCGGGCGCCGCACCGGCCGGGACGTCCGCTGCGGGCCAGGACCCCGCGGGCGGCCCCGAGGCGGTCCGGCTGCTGCCCACGCGCGGGGAGCTGGCCGACGTCGTGCGCCGGACGCAGACCGGCGGCGGGCACCTGGCGGGCGCCCTCACGGACGGGTTCGGAAGGGCCCACCGGGACCTGCGGGTCTCGCTGACGGACAAGTGCTCACTGCGCTGCACCTACTGCATGCCGGAGGACGCCGGGCCGTTCACGCCGAAGGACGAGCTGCTGGACGCCGGACAGATCGAGCGGCTGGTCCGTGTCGCCGTGACCCACGGCATCACCGGGGTGCGGCTGACCGGCGGGGAGCCGCTGCTGCGGGCGGACCTGGAGGACATCGTGGCCCGGCTGGCCGCGATCGCGCTGCCGGACGGCGGCACCCTGCCGATCGCCATGACCACCAACGGGATCTCCCTGGACCGGCGGATGCCCGCCCTGCGGTCCGCCGGGCTGACCCGCGTGAACATCTCGCTGGACACGCTGCGCCCGGACCGGTTCCGGGACCTGACCCGCCGCGACCGGCACGCCGACGTCCTCGCAGGCATCGCCGCGGCGCGGGACTCGGGCTTGCGCCCGCTCAAGCTCAACGCGGTGGCCATGCGCGGGGTCAATGATGACGAACTGGCCGACCTGGTGGCCTTCGCGGTGTCCCAGGACGCTCAGATGCGCTTCATCGAGCAGATGCCGCTGGATGCCGGGCACACCTGGCGCCGGGACCACCTGGTCTCCGGCGAGGAGATCCTCGAGCGGCTGGCGGAGCGGTTCGAACTGGCGGAGGTGCCCGGCCGCGGTTCCTCGCCCGCGGCGCTGTACACCGTGGACGGCGGGCCCCACACCGTGGGCGTGATCGCCTCGGTCTCGGCACCGTTCTGCGGGGACTGCGACCGGCTGCGGTTCACGGCCGACGGGCAGCTGCGCAACTGCCTGTTCGCCCGCGAGGAGACCGACCTGCGCACACTGCTGCGCGAGGGCGCCACCGACGCCGAGCTCGCCGCGGCCATGCACGTGTCCGTGGCGGCCAAGAAGGCCGGGCACGGGATCGACGACCCCGGGTTCGTCCAGCCCGGCCGCGGGATGAACGCGATCGGTGGTTGAGCGGACAGGCCGAGGGGCGGCCCCACGACCGGTGGCGGCGGTGACTACCGCAGGGTAACTTCGTGGGCGGGACGAATCAGAGCCGACCGAAGAGGGAGCAGTCGATGGCCGGGAACCTGCACGAGGCCAGGGGGTACCGCCTGCGCGGCGCTCGCGTGCTCATCACCGGCGGCGGGTCCGGCCTGGGCCGCCTCATGGCCGTGGAGGCCGCCCGCCGCGGCGCGGAGGTGATCGTGTGGGACCTCTCGGCGCAGGCCGGTGCGGCCACCGTGGAACAGGTCCGTGCGGCCGGTGGCACAGCCCGGTCCTGCGTGGTCGACGTGACCGACCGCGAGGCCGTCCGCCGGGCCGCGGGACAGGCCGGGGCGGTGGACGTGGTGGTCAACAACGCCGGCGTGGTCTCGGGCGCCCGGCTGCTGGACCTCCCGGACGAGGCCATCGAGCGGACCATGCAGGTCAACGTCCTGGCCCTGTACTGGGTCACCCGGGCGTTCCTCGCAGGGATGATCGAGCGCGGGCACGGCAGCGTCGTCACCATCGCGAGCGCCGCGGGCCTGGTGGGCGTGGCCCGGCAGGCGGACTACTCCGCGTCCAAGTGGGCGGCGGTCGGCTTCATGGAGTCCCTGCGCAACGAGCTGCGCGCCGACGGGCACCGCATCAACACCCTCACCGTCTGCCCGTTCTACATCGACACCGGCATGTTCGCCGGCGTGCAGACCCGGTTCCCGAGGCTGCTGCCGATCCTGGACCCGGACGAGGTGACCGAGGCGGTGGTCGACGCCATCGAATCCGGTCGGCAGCAGCTCGTCCTGCCCCCGCTCGTGCGCTCCCTGCCCGCCCTGCGCGCGCTGCCGACGCGCTTCTTCGACCGGGTCATGGACGCCCTCGGCGTGAACCGGACCATGGATCACTTCACCGGCCGGCAGGACGGGGCCCGCGCGGCCGTGCCGGGGTCCGGACCCGACGGGTCCCCGGCGCCCTCCTGAGTCAGCCCCCGGCGAAGGGCGGCAGCACGTCCACCAGGGAGTCCTCGCGGACCGGGTGGCCGTCATCCACGGCGCGGACCCCGTCCACCAGCAGGGAGCACCGGGCGATGACCCGCTCGGCGCTTATGCCGTGGTCCGCGGTCAGGGCGGCACGCAGCTCGCCCGCCGTGACCGCGTCCAGCCGGAGTTCGGAGGCGCCGAGGATGTCCGCGGCCCCGGCGAACAGGCGCACGCGGGCCATCAGCGCGCCCCCGCCGGGCCGGCGTCGTACCGGGCGGCCAGGTCCTGGACCCGCGCGGCGAGCTCTCGAACCCGCTGCGCGGTGTCCTGGTCGGTGTCCCCCGCGGCGCCGGCTCCGGCCAGCTGGAGTCCCAGGGCCACGCCGATCAGGTAGGTGCTCATCGGGGCCCCGGGCCGCACGACGGCATTGGCCACGTCCCGGGCCGTGTCCAGCAGGGGCGAGGGGACGATCACGTCCTCGGGAAGGCCCAGCTCGGCCACGACGGCGGCCATCCAGTCCCGCAGCCCCGGCACCTCGTTGTCCCGCTCATCCGTCACGGCAGCTCCTCTCCCGGCCCGCGCACGGGCCATGTCCTCGGGGGTATCCATATCGTCCCAGAGCCCGGGGGAGCCCGCGGGCTCCGGGACCTCGAGCAGGTCGAGCGGCGCCAGCCGCTCCCGCACCCGGGTGATGCCCGGCCGGGCGGTGGCACGCAGGGCGGCCACGTCCAGCAGCGCGGTCAGGTGCTGGACGTGGCCGGTCGCGTCCACGGCCACCGCGCCGTCCCGGCCCGGCCCGAGGGCGACGTCCAGCAGGGCGCGGCAGGCCCCGGCGGGCCGCGCCAGGTCGCACGGCACCAGCAGCATCCACGAGGTGTCCACCGCGCCCAGGGCGGCCTCCAGCGCGGCCACCGGGCCGGAGCGGGGCGGGTCCTCGCGGAGGAACGTGGCGCCGGCCAGGGCCGAGGTCCCGGACGCGGTGGCTGTCGACGCGCCGGCCGGACCGGCGACCGGTGGATCGCCGACCACGACGACCCGTGTGGCCCCGGCTGCCCGCACGGCCGCAGCGGTGCGCTCGAGGAGTGTGAGCCCGTCGAACACCAGGGAGGCCTTGTCCCGGCCCATGCGCCGGGAGGCGCCCCCGGAGAGGATGACCGCCGTCAGGTCGCTCATCTCACGCGCGGTCTCCGCGCCGCCAGGTCCCTGAGCGGCCGCCGGTCTTCTCCAGCAACCGGATCCCGGTCAGCTCGACCGAGCGGTCCAGGCCCTTGACCATGTCCACCATGGCCAACCCGGCCACGGAGGCGGCGGTGAGCGCCTCCATCTCCACCCCTGTCCGGTCGGCCGTGCGGGTGGTGGCGAGGATGCGGATGCGGTCCTGGCCGACCTCGAAGTCCACGGTGGCCCCGTGCACGCCGATCACGTGCGCCAGGGGCAACAGCTCGGCGCACCGCTTGGCGGCCTGGATGCCGGCGATCCGGGCCACCGCCCAGACGTCGCCCTTGGGCACGGTGCCCCCGGTGAGCGCGGCGAGGACCTCGGGGGAGACCAGCACCGTGGCCTCCGCGGTGGCGGCGCGCACGGTGGGGGACTTCGCGGTCACGTCCACCATCCGGGCGGAACCGTCGCCGTCCAGGTGGGTGAAGCCATCGGCGCCGGAGGCCCCGGGCGAACCGGTGGCCGCGGCGGTCTCGGTGGCGGAACGGTCAGCGGGTGTCATCAGGCCTCCAGGGCTCGGTAGAGGACGGTGTCCCCGGCGGACACCTCGGTCGTGGCGGCCGGGACGCGCACCAGGCCGGTGGCCCGGGCCATGCGCCCGGCCAGGTGGGAGCCGGAGCCCCGTTCGGTCGCCTGGGCCACCCGCACCGGTTCACCGGGCGCGGAGACCACGCGGACCGGCACGAACTGCTCGCGGCGCGGCGGGGAGCGCCACCCCTCGTCCGTGGTGACGGGGTGCCAGTCCGCCAGCGGTGCCGCCCGGTCCTGCATGGCGAGCAACCCGGGCTCAACGAACACCAGGTAGCTCACCCAGGCGCTGACCGGGTTCCCGGGCAGGGACCAGACCGGCCGGCCGTCCGGCAGGAGCCCGAACCCCTGGGGCTTGCCGGGCTGCACGGCGACCCGGTCGAAGCGGACCGCACGGTCATCGACGTGGTTCAGGGGGCCCGTGGGGGTCTCCGGACCGCCGCCGGTCCCGCGCGGGGTGGGCGAAACATCCCCCGGGGAGCCGGGGACGGCAGGACGGCGCTCGAGCGGTACCCCGCCGACCGCGTCCGGGGCGAGGACGAGACGGGCGACGTCATGGGCACCCACGCTGGCCCCGCCGGTGACGATGACCGCGTCGCTGTCCGCCGCCGTGGACACCAGCAGGTCGCGCAACCGAGCCGGGTCGTCGGAGACCTGCCCCCGGTGGACCACCTCGCCACCGCTGGCGCGGACCAGGGCGGTGAGCAGGTGGGAGTTCGAGTCGGGGATCTGCCCCCGGCGCACCGGTTCGCCCGGGGCGACCAGTTCACTGCCCGTGCTCACGACCACCACGCGCGGCCGGCGCCGGACCGTCACCGCGGCGATGCCCGCGGCGGCCACCGCGGAGAGCCGGTGCGGGGCCAGTTCCTGCCCGGCGGAGGCCACCCGGTGGCCTGTCCGGACGTCGTCACCCCGAGGACGGACGTGACGGCCGGCCGCGACCGGTGCGCTCAGCTCCACGTGGTCCGGCCGGGTGGTCCCCGCGGTCGGGGCGGCCGGGTCCCATCCCACGGTGTCCTCCAGGGGCACGACGGCGTCCGCGTCCGTGGGCAGGGGGGCCCCGGTCATGATCCGGGCGGCCTGGCCCGGCGCGAGCGGCGGGTCCAGGTCGGTGCCGGCGGGCAGTTCGGCGACGACGTCCAGCCGCACGGGGGCGTCCGTGGTGGCGGAGGTGGTGTCCGCGGAGCGGACGGCGTACCCGTCCATGGCCGAGTTGTCCCAGGGCGGCAGGTCCAGGGCGGCGACGGCGTCCCGGGCCAGGGTGTGGCCGGCGGCGTCCTCGAGACCGACCGTGTCCTCCGCCAGGAGGGGGACCACGCGCAGGACGCGCGCCTGGTGGTCGGCGACCGGGATGTAGTGGAATTCAGCCACGGAACGCTCCCGGCAACCCGCCGTCGAGGTACCCGGCCACCGGCCAGCCGAGACCGGCCAGGTGCCGGGCGGCGGTGGCGCTGCGCGGGCCGGCGGCGCAGAACGGCAGCAGGGGCCGGTCCGGGGCGAGTCCGGCCAGCGGGTGGTCCGGTGGCAGGGGCGCGTCCGGACCACGGTCCAGGCGCAGCACCCGGTCCAGGGGGAGGAGCACGGCGCCGCCGGGCCCGGGGCGTTCGGCGGACTCCTCGGGACGGCGGACGTCGATCCACAGGGCCTGCGGGGGTATGTCCCCCGGGGGGATCGGTCCCGGTGCCGTCGCGGCGGCCGGCACGGCGGGGGTCGACGGGGCGCGCGTCGAGGGGACAGGGGGGCCGGCCAGCGGGATCTCGGCGGTGGTGCCGGCGAGGCCGTCCACCAGCAGCATCCGGCCCACCAGCGGCCGGCCCGTGCCGAGGATGAGCTTGATCGTCTCCAGGGCCAGGAAGGAACCGGTGATCCCGACGACGGCGCCCAGCACCCCGGCCTCGGCGCAACCGGGCGAGGCGTGGGTCGCCGCGTTGTCCGGGAACACGTCGGTCAGCACCACCGGGGCCAGTCCGGAACCGGCCGGCGGGACGGACCAGAACACGGTGACCTGCGCGTTCCACTGGAACAGGGCGCCGAAGACCACGGGCAGGCCCAGGGCGAGGGCGGCGCGGTGGACGACGAACCGGGTCCGGAAGGAGTCGCTGCCGTCGATGATGACGTCGGCCGGCGCCAGCAGTGCGCGGGCATTGGCGTCGGTGAGGCGCACGGCGTGGGGGACCACGGTGGTCTCGGGGGACAGGCGGGCGGCGGCCGCCACCGCCCCCTCGGTCTTCAGCGCCCCGAGGGTGTCCACCCCGTGCAGGGTCTGCCGGTTCAGGTTGCTGAGCTCCACGTGATCGTCGTCGATGACGTGCAGGGTGCCGATGCCGGCTGCGGCGAGGTACTGGATGACCGGCGAGCCCAGGCCGCCTGCACCGACCACCGCCACGGAGGCACCGGCCAGCAACTGCTGTCCGGAGTCACCGACCTGCGGCAGGGTCCGCTGGCGCAGGGTGCGTTCATACGGCTGTGCGCTGGACATGGTCCCACCCTAGTCCGGACGGGGCTGCACCGGCCTGCCCAGGGTGGGGTGGTGGTCATTCGGGGATGCCGGCGTAGGAGTGCAGGCCGGGGAAGTAGGTGTTGACGATGGTGAAGT
>NZ_CALMQR010000121.1:0-11303 GCF_937871995.1 uncultured Citricoccus sp.
AGCCCTCCAGCACGGTCCAGCCCTCGATCTCCAGGAGGAGCCGGTACTCGTCACCCTCGGTGAGCGGCAGGACCTCGGGCAGGACGTCCAGGGTGGCGGCATGGTGGCCCCGGGAGCTATATCCGTAGGCGTGGGTGGTGGGAATCGCGGCGTCCCCGCCGATGCCCCGCTGGGTCATCCACGCCCGTTCCAGGGTCTCGGTGAGTTCTTCGAGCCGGTTGAACTCACCGGCCTCCTGGGCGGAGATATCCAGGGGCGAGGGCAGGGCGAAGCTGGAGAACGGCAAGGCCAGCTGGCAGACCTGGCCCGGGGTATGTCCAGGCCCGGGGGGCTCGACCAGGGCGGGTCGCTGGCCCGTCGGATCGTGGGACTGACCGCCCGCCGGGTACGCGGGATCGCCGGTCACGATGACGGCCCAGGCACCCTGGGCTTGATCACCGGGGTCGTACCCGAAGGTCCGCAGGTCATGGAAGACCTGCAGGATCCCGGTCCGTGGCAGCCCTTCCCGCAGCTGTTCTGCCGGCCAGGTCGCTTTCCCGGCGCGGTCGATGGCCCCGTCCAGCCCGGCCAGGTCGATGGTCGCCACGTGCGTCAGGGGCGTGCCGTCTGCCGCGTGCGGCCAGGCACCCACGTCCACGGCTGGCCCACCGAGCCAGCAGACCTGCGCTCCAGTCGGCCAGAGCTCGCGCAGCTCCTCCTCTCCAGGATCGAAGCTTTGTTCGCTGAAGGCCGGTGAGTAGCGCAGGTCGTCCTGCCACTGCTCCCCGCCCTGCTCGTGGAGCCAGTCGAGGGCTGCAGGGTAGGTGCCGTGGATCGGCGGGAAGGACTCAAGTGAGAGGACCACGCTAGCTCCTGGGGTTTTGGCTGGCAGCGAGGGCTGCGACACTACGTGCCACCAGCCGCTGCCCTGTCAGGTAGGCAACCAGACTGTCACGCCGCAACGGCGCAGAAGACTGCAGCCGATCTGATGACCGACTGCCTCAGCATCCTCGAAGCACCAGAGCGAAGGCTCCAGGGACCTCCCGCTTTCCGCTACAGGCTGCGTCCATCGAGCGAGTGGCATCTGGACGGAACCACCGACACGTTCCCGCCATCTCGTCCCTGAGAGGATCCCTCGCGGGGCGGTATTGAGGAACTGCGTCGTGGCCGATTGTCGGACCGGCGGGGCTCGCTGTGAGAGACGGACGCGGTGGTCGATGGGTTCACAGCGTCGCCGGGGGTGGTCCGAGGATCTCGATGTTGTATCGGGCTGCGGCCGCGGCCAGCGCTTCGGGGTCCACCGGACCCGGCGCCGGCAACACCCGCTCGGTGGCCGGGGCGCCGGCCTCGGCGGTGAACTCCTCGAAACCGGCTGGCACGGTGATCTGCAG
Organism: uncultured Citricoccus sp.; assembly: GCF_937871995.1. Lineage (NCBI taxonomy): Bacteria > Bacillati > Actinomycetota > Actinomycetes > Micrococcales > Micrococcaceae > Citricoccus > uncultured Citricoccus sp. Next base: position 1,371 of record NZ_CALMQR010000121.1, read on the forward strand.
CGTGTGCAAGGACTCGTCCGGGCCGACCAGGAAGGTGTGGGCGGAGCCGACCGGCAGAAAGACGAAGTCGCCCGGCGCGGCATCGAACACGGTGCCATCACAGTCGAAGCGGACCCGTCCCGAGACGATGTAGAAGACCTCATCCTCCACGAGGTGGCGATGCACGGGCGGGGCAAAGCCAGGAGGGTTGACGAAGTCCAGAATGGTGAGCTTCTGGCGAGTGCGGGCCCCATCGACCTTCACAGTCACCAAACTGCCCAGGAACCAGAACGGGCCCCCTCCTGTGCCTTGAGCACAAAACCGCCGGCCGGGGTGGTCTCCGCCATGACTTTCCCACTCTCTTCTTCACACGTATAGACAGGGGCAGGCGCGGTGGCCAGAGTGTGCTGCGCCAACCTGCTGCCCCGGAACACACCACCACACCCCCGTGAGCACGAACCGTGACTCGCCTGCGTCCACGGGACGCTGCAGGGACAGCAACGTCCGGCGTAGCGTGCCGGTGAAGAGTCGCCACCGGAAGGAGTGCAGAGCGATGCGCGATGGTTTCGATCTCGATCGCCGCGGCCCCAACAACGTGGTCCTGTCCCTGTATGGGCCGCCGGACTGGGCACGGATCGGCCCCACGGACCAGATCTCCAAGATCGTCGCCGAGGGCATCGAGCTCGGTCCCAAACCGGAGGGCCACCGGTTCCCGGCCCTGACCCGGCTCACCGCGACCTGGTCCTCGGAGGTGGGCTCCTGGCTCACCGGCAGCCGGTTGCGGGTGGTGGAACTCCACCGCCCCGACCAGACCACCCTCGACGCCCTGGACGGGGTGCCAATTGAATTCTTATCCCTGCAGTCCGGCCGGTGGTCCGGCCCGGTGCGCTGGCCGCGACTGGAGCATTTGGAGCGCCTCTGGTTCACCCACGGCAGGGACCTGGACCTGACCGGGGTGAGGGTGCTGCCGGCCCTGCGCTCGGTGCGGGTCGATACGATCAAGCACCTGGCCCATCTGGACCAGCTGAGCACCGGGCCCCGACTGCGGGAGGTCTGGCTGGAAGACATCCACACCGTGGATGACCCGGCCCAGTTGTGGACCATCAACGCCCACGAGGTCCACGTGTTGGGACGGCCGGCCACCTGCCCCTGGATCCTGGAGGCCTTGCGGTACCTAGACCCCGAATACGAGGCACAGCTGAGTGCCGCGTACAGTTTCAGCGAGGACGTCCTGCGTCTGGCCGCCTCGGCCGGCACCGTGCCGGTGGGCCCGATCTCGGAGCTGAACGAGAACCGGGGCTCGTTGATCTTTGATCCGACCCGCCTGCCGACCGCCGAGGCGCTGCAGGACCGCGGGGTCGCCTCCACCCGAGAAATGTGGGCCGAGCTCGTTACCCGGTGGTGGCCACACCTGGCCCGGCACCTCGTCTTGGACCCCGAAACCGAACTGTTCGCCGCCTATGGCCAGGTGGACTACCTGAAGAGCCTGCAGCAACGCCTGGAACCGTTGTTCACCGACGAGACCGCGCTGACCCTGGCCCTGGCAGAGCTGCCCCTGGACTGGTGGGAACCCTGAACCCGCCGGCGAGGCCGGTGAGCAGAGGAGTGCGCATGGCCCCAAACGTGCGGTCGCGTCCCGTGACCAGCGCAGCGGTGGTCTTGACGGCAGGGCTCATGCTGGCCAGTTGCGGTCATGACGCCGGACAAGACTCGGCGCAGACTGCACCCCCGACGACCACCCCGGGCAATACCATCTCGGCCGGCTTCGGGCCGTGGCCGTCCTCTCCGGCGGGCACACCCGTGGGGAGCCTGAAGGAGCTCTTTGAGGCCGTCGATCAGCGCCTGGACTGCCCGGGTCCCGCCGAGGGGTTCAGCGGTCCAGATCCCGTCCTCTTCCTCGATAACGGTGAACAACTCGTGGGGCGCCAGTGCGGGGAAACCATCCTCATGGCCTGGTCCGAAGACCCGGCCCAGATTCACCAGGCCCGCGAACTGCTACTCACGACGAAGGTCCCCGTGCCCATGGTCAGTAGCACGCACTGGTTCGTGGCGGATACTTCTGCAGCCGGCCAGGGCGGCACCGACGCAGCCCAGCATCAAGCGGCGTCCACGGACCTGACCGGACTCGCCCACGAACTAGGCGGAGAGTTCACCGTAGGTTGACCGGCCCCGTCCTCCCACGGCCAAGCCGCACATCTCCAGCAGCTGCCAGCAATAAACGACCCCACGATCTCGGCGAGCCACTGTCAGATAGGGATCGTGGAATGGCCGATCAATCCATTTCCAGGGGCTCGCCCACGACGTGCTCGTAGATGAAGTCACGGAACTCGTTCATCTCCGGCGTGCCGGTCGTCAGGCACTCGGTGGCGGTATCCATCACCGTACTCAGAGCGATGCGGTGATCCATGGACACTGACCCTTCCCCGTCTTGCTCGTCGATGGCATCGACCAAGTTCTGGGGGTAGATCTTCATTGCAGCGACGTTGGCCTGCAGGCTGTACGGGGCCAGCTGCTCCAAGTCGTCGAGCTCACTCACCAGGTCCGAGGCTTCCGAATAGTGGGCGAAGCCGAGCGTGTCGGACTCCTTGACGGAAGCCTGGAAGCGGGCCAGCCGGTACACGAGGGCCTGGTCACCGACAGCGAGCTGATCGCACGTCTCAGTCCACCCCAGCGAGGTCTCCGAAGGGGTCGGGGTGGAAGTGGATTGGGCGACGGGCGTAGCCGAGACCGACGAGGCGGTGGCGGCAGTGGCCGCTGGGATCGCGGCCGGTTCGCGCAAGGTGTCGGCACAGCCGGTCAGGGTTAGAGCAGCAGCTACGACCAACGTCAACGGGATGGCGTGCTTGTTCACGGGGGGTACTCCTGGATGCGAGACGGTGCAGGTGAGACGGCGGCTGCCAATAGTGAGGCGGTCACCGTCCAGCTTATGCGTACGGTCGGTAGCCCGGGCCTGACGTCAGTGGCGATCGCACCCACGGTGCGGCGCTGAGTGGGAGCGGTGCACCAGACAGCAGTCCCCTCGGCCTCACTAGACGCTAGGACCGATCGTGAGGAGCGTATCGGGCAAGGTAACGGATTCGGGCGTCTTTACCTACAGCGCGTTCTCGGAACGCACTGGCGATGCGCGTACTTGCCTTAACATCTGGGAGCTATCGCTCTGCCGTGGGGAGTTCCGGTCTTGCGAGCTTCTCGATTTGAGCGGTGGCCGTGGTCGGTATCAGTTCGGTGCCGTGGCGCTGGTTCAGTCGTTTGATCGCCCGCTGGAGTTGGGCGTAGTAGCTGCGTCGGGCCTCGTCGGGGGTACCAGAGTTCATGGCGTGGTCCAGCAGTGCCTTGATCTGGTTCAGGTCCTTTTGGTCGTCCTGGGGGAGGTGGGACCAGCGCAGTCGGCGTGCGGCTCGCTCGGCCAGGTCGATGGTGAGGGAGTATTCGCGTACGGCCGCTTCGAACTCGCGGAGCAGGTCGAGGCCCCCGCCCACGGCCTCGGTTGTGTAGCTGGCGTCTTCCAGGTGGGTCGCGTGCCGCAGGGCGGAGACCATTGCCTTTACCTCGGGGACGGTGACGTCGTTGAACGCCGGGTAATCGATCGCCAAGGCCGGATCGGTCTCATAGGCGGCCATGCGCTTCTGCTCCGTCACGAACCGGTCCCGCACGGCTTGCCAGCGACGCACTATCTCGCCATGGCTGCTTGCCGCCGGGGCTGCCCGGTGCTGCGTCGGTTCGTCGGGGAGCTGGGGGGCGTGAACGGGCGACGGAGAGGGGGCAGAGCTCTCCGACCGTGCCGGATCAGGGTCTGGTGTAGGTTGCGGCGTCGCGGCCTGTCTGAGGGCGCGTTGTTCGAGCCACTCCTTCTGTCGCTGACGGCTCTCGTCTCGCAGCTTTTCCTGTTGCCGGAGTCGCTCGGGCGAGTGGTAGCCGGCATCTTGCCCCTGCCCTCCGGCGAACAACGCGAAAAGGACGACCAAGATGAGGGCAGCAAATCCCAACCACTCCATGGAACTCTTCCTCTCTTTAGATCTTCAAGGTCGCCAAACGAGGATGTCGAGCAGTCTCAGATCGGTTAGTCGCGTCATGTCGCGGACGCGCTGCTGGACGGCTGGCTCGTGATGTTCGTACCGGATCAAGGCCTCGCGTAATCCCTCGATGGCACCGGATGAACGGGCAGCGAGTAGGTCGTCGCGCACTGCAATCCACCTGAGCTGGCTCTGTCGTAGCTCTGGGTGCCGGGCCGAGTGGGCACGGGCGGCCACCCGGTACGCCTTCCACAGACGCGAATCCAAAAGCGGGAACACAGCTGGAAACTTCAGGTGTAGGACCTTAGAAACCTTCGCGAAGGAAATCCCGCGCGGCGCCGTCCCGGCGAAGTGCCAGTACAGGGCCGACATGTCGTCGAAGAGCCCACCGCGCGCTTCCGGGTCCGCGTCGGCCAGATCCGCACCTGTGGGGATCCAAGGAGCATCCGCAGCCCGAGTGATGAAATAGTCACCTTCGATGTGGGAAATCCTCGAGCTGACGTACCGAGTCCGCCTGATCTCTTCACGGGTGATCGTGCCGTGGTCACCGCGCAGCGGGTAGTCGAACCTGGCGGGCGTCTTGCGCGGATAGTCCGCGAAACGGTCGAGCGCTTGATCGATTCCATACTCGGTCCCTGCGACAGTGAAGACGGCAGTAGTGGCCATGTCCGGACAGTATCAGGGGCCATGGTTAGGGGCTCCGGCTGCGGACGCCCGTTGTCCCAAGACGTGTCTCGGGCTGCTTCCGTTCACCGCTGCTGATTTGGGCGGAGCCTGCGGTGGATTCATGCCGTAAGCCAAACCCCCACCAGACACCCCCCCCACAGCCGACATGGACGGAGGACGACATGCCTCGGACCGCGTCCCGTAGGACCCGTCCGGTGGCCTGTCCCGCGACGGTACGTCATACGGACATGCTCGGGAAAGATCGTCGGTGGCGTCGCGGTGCGGAATCGGCCGGACGCTGATTCTTGGTCAGCAAGGTCATCGGCGATAGGCCAACACCCTCTGCCTCACCTAACGAGAACGGCCAAGGGATCGAGTGTCCCACTCAACTGGCCAGACAGCGTCTTGGCACTAGTTGACTCGCCGGCCGCGGTGCTGGCCCCGTCGATCGTTGCGTCCGGAACGGTTGGCGCGCTGCCCGGCTCGCTGTCGGCCAGGCGGCTGCTTCTCGGACGGCTGCGGACGGAACGGGATCTCCGGCTCCACCCATAGATCCTCGTCGAAACCCTTCGGAGTCGGAGGGGCGGCGAACACAGCTACGGGAGCAGCCGATTCGGGGGATGCCGGACTGACCGAAGGAGTCGGTTCGGCCAACGGATCAACGAACAACGTTTCAGGGCGCACGGAGGCCTTTCGAGCGAGATGGGAGACGAGTCAGCCTACCGGCCAGCCGCACTGTTCCTGGCTGCAGCGCCCCTAGTGCCCCGCCAGAGACGCGCTCAGCACCAGGACATGATTCTGTGCGCAAATATCTAGCGAAGGCCGAGTCCACGCCACCGCGTCAGCGCGCGACCCCGATCGTCGAAGACTTCGTCGTCTACTTCCGGTGCCCATGGAGTGTCCTAGTTCCTTGGAACTGGGACACTCCCCCACGGCGGTGACCAAGGACCACGACACGCCATGGATTTCCGTTCCAGAATTAAGCCCAAAACAACATCCCATCGGGTTCGTACGGAAGAGACTTCCGACACGGACTCCCCATGGACCTCAGGTACGCGCGGGGCTCGCAACCACGAAACAGAACCTCGACCGGCAGATCGACTTCTCCTCACCCGGATAAGCCGAGCGAGTACGACCAGCGGGCCAGCAATAGGAAGGACGCGCACTCAATCCACGACTCGAAGCGGAGCCGTCCAGTAACGCTCTTTCTTGCCGGGCTTCCGCCGGTACTGAATGACGAAGTAGTTGCCTGGGCTGATCTCGCTACAGTCCACGGCGACTTGTTCATCGCGCTGTATCCACCGATCCCATGCACCTTTCCCATCCATGGGCGGCAGACCTTTCCAGTGATGCACCCACACCTCGTCGACCCAGACGGGACGGATGTGGTTGTACGTCAGTACTGCAACGCCGGCCACTGCGTCGGACATCGTGAAGGGGTGGCGCGCCCGGCTTACGTCATAGGCCAAGAGTGCAAGGACCACTGCCGCCAGCGCCAGGACCAGGTTCAGCGCGCCCAACACCAACTCCGTCGCTAGCTCCATGTACTCAATGTATCCACTGCGGACCAACGTCATCGCTAGTCATGACGCAGTAGCTCATGCCTTGCGGTTTCTCGCCACCCAATGCCCCTTCTCCGTTCGCCGTGGAGGCAGCGACCGTTATTCCTTTGGCTAAGTTATGAACGTCCTCGCACCGCACCATGACCGCGCTTCAGGGAACACTGCAGGCGGCCCGCCTAACCCAGTCAGGAAATCAGAGGGCCCTTCGACCTCTGCCCCGGTCAGGACATTTCCGCCTTTTCCCACGTCAAATCCGCCGCGCCTGCCCGCTCTGGAGATTTTGAAGGTAAAGATAGTCAGATGGGGACTCAAGACGATGTCGCGGCAGCTGTTTCTAGATTCGGCCTTTCTGCGAAAGCCAAGCTCGGCGCTGTGTCCATCACCGGGCAGCCGGAGGACCAACTTCGCGCTCCCTTAGAGCAACTCTTGACGGACCTATGTCAAGCCACCGGGCGCCAGCCAAGCCGACTGACTTTGATTGGAGAAACGTCCCTGTCGGACCTGGCTATTCGGCCTGACTATGCCATCGAGTACGAGAACGCTCTCATTGGGTTCCTCGAGGTGAAAGCTCCAGGCAAGGGTGCTGATCCTCGCGTGTTCCGCGACCCACACGATCGGGCCCAATGGAAGAAATTGCAGGCCCTTCCCAACCTGCTCTATTTCGACGGCCAAGAGCTATCTCTCTGGCAAAACGGCGAACTGCAGGGCGGAATAGCCAGATTCACTGGCGATGTATTCTCGGCAGGTACCGAGCTCGCCCCTCCAGCGGCGCTGATGAGAACGATTGAGGCGTTCTTCTCATGGGCTCCGATAGCACCGCGTTCTCCTCAGGCGCTGGCCCAAATGTCGGCACGCCTTTGCCGGCTCCTCAGAGATGAAGCTTCAGAACAGCTCGAACTGAAGAATGAGGAACTTCAGGCACTTATGAATGACTGGAAGGGCCTCTTATTCCCCGAAGCCACGGAGGCGCAGTTCGCAGACTGGTACGCCCAATCAGTCACCTTCGGCCTCCTACTCGCACGGGCCCGGGGCATCGACCTCAATCAAGGTGTTGTTCCCGCTGCCCGAGAACTTTCGGTGAGCACTCAATCGCTCATCGGCTCGGCGCTTCGGGCTCTCGTTGACACGGCTGTGGCGAGAGACGCACTGCAAACGTCTGTGGCCACTATGGGCCGCGTCTTGGCAGTCGTGGACTGGAGCAAAATTTCCAAAAACAATGCCGAAGCCTGGCTCTACTTCTACGAGGGATTCCTCCAGACTTACGACACAAAACTGCGCAAGAAGACAGGCTCGTACTACACGCCTGTGGAAGTAGTGCGTGCAATGACGGCGCTGGTCGATGAAGCCTTGGTAGACCATCTGGGTCTTCCGGCAGGATTTGCCAACAGTGCTGTGACCATTGTTGACCCCGCCATGGGCACGGGCACATTCCTGCTGGAGATCATTCGCAAGATCGCAGACCATACGGCAGCTGACCTTGGCCCCGGTGCTGTGGCACCAGCCATGGAAGAAGTCTTGAAGCGGCTCATTGGTTTTGAACTGCAGCTCGGCCCCTATGCCGTGGCTCAACTCCGCCTCTTGGCGGAGCTGGCCGAATACGGTGCGGCCTCGACGGATCCAAACCAACTCCGAACCTACGTCACCAACACGCTTGATGATCCGTTTGTCGAGGAGACGTCCCTTGGCAGTTGGTATCAGCCCATTACCGACGCGCGCCGGGCGGCCAACAAGGCCAAGGCTGAAGAGGACATCTTGGTCGTCATCGGGAATCCCCCTTATAAGGACAAGTCCAAGGGCAAGGGCGGATGGATCGAGCATGGCTCCAAGGCTGTAAAGAATCCGCCTCTAGAGGCATTCCTTCCTGAAAAGGACTGGAAGGTCGGGAGCCACACCAAGCACCTGTACAACATGTACGTCTACTTTTGGCGATGGGCTACCTGGAAGGTCTTTGACAATCACCGGCAGGCCGACAAGGGCGTCATTTGCTTCATTACCGTTGCAGGATTTCTCAACGGGCCGGGTTTCGAGGGCATGCGTAAACACCTTAGAGAGTCGGCCGACGAGATCTGGGTCATTGACTGCTCTCCCGAGGGATTTACCCCGCCGACCAACACTCGTGTATTTGAAGCGATGAAGCACGAAGTCTGCATCGTCCTGGCGCTCAAGAAGGGCATTACTTCACGCGATACGCCGGCCACCGTTAGGTACCGTGAACTAGCCCCAGGGCACCGCACCAAGAAGTTCGTTGAACTGGAAAGCCTCACTCTCAAGGACCCGCTCTGGGATGAGTGTCCCTCGGACTGGCGAGCCCCCTTCCTGCCTACCTCCGCAGAGAGCTGGCTGTCTTTCCCTAGCCTCGAGGACTTGTTCCGCTATGACGGGTCCGGAATCATGCCGGGCCGAACCTGGGTGATTGACCCGGACAGCGACACGCTGCGTCGCCGCTGGAAGGCTCTGCTGGACGCCAAGGACCTCGACCTCAAGCGTGAACTCATGAAAGAGCACACAAGTGATCGCCGGATCGATACCAAACTGAGCGACAATCTGCCGGGGTACGCGACCAAGCATCGAGCCTTGATGAACGAGACCGACCCTTGCGACGAGCCCGTACAGATCGCTTTTCGTTCGTTCGACAGGCAACGAATCATCCCGGATAAGAGGGTGCTGAATCGACCAAGCCCGACGCTCTGGAGTGCTCGATCCGAGAAGCAGGTGTGGATCACGGCTCCCGAAAGCGAGAGCCCCAAGAACGGTCCCGCGCTGACCGCGACGGGACTGATACCGGACCTTCACCACTATTGCGGGCGTGGCGGACGGACTTACCCCCTTTGGTTGGATGCGCAGGCGACCGTCTCGAATGTGAACGCCGGCCTCGCAACGTTCATAAGCCGCCTGCTGGACATGGACGTCAGCGACCCGGACGTGTTCGCATACGTGGCCGCTATCGCCGCGCACGAGGGATACACCCAAACGTTCGAAGCTGACCTTCTACGTCCCGGTCTAAGGATTCCGCTGACCCGAGATGCTGCGTTGTTCAATGAAGCCGTGTCAATCGGAAGGGAAGTGCTCTGGTTACATTCCTACGGAACACGCTTTGTAAGTGAAGCCGAGGGACGACCTCCCGGCGCCCCCAGGTTGCCGGCGGACGAGCAGCCTCACATTCCGGTGGGAGGAGCGATTCCCGTTACCCCTGATGAAATGCCTGACGCGCTTACCTATGACGCCGACAGACGCGAACTACATGTCGGCTCTGGACGGATCCAGAACGTCACACCTGCGATGTGGGAATACGAGATCTCCGGGACAAACGTTTTGAAGCAGTGGTTCAGCTCCCGACAGAAGGACCGAACGCGTCCGGTGATCGGAGAGCGTACCGTCTCTCCGCTCATGAAGATCCAGAGCGATCATTGGTTGCCCGAATACACGTCCCAGCTCATTGATCTACTAAACCTGCTGGGCCTCTTGACCCAACTGTCAAAAAAGCAGGACACTCTCCTGTCGAGCATTTGCATCTCGCCTCAAATTTCGACTGAAGACCTCCGCCAAGGCGGAATCCTGCCCGTACCGGACGAAGCTCGCGATCCCAAGAAAGTGCTAGCAGCGGCGGCACTGGAGGCCGGCACTCTGTTCTCCCACTGATCTGAATACTCGGAGGGGGGGGACTGCTGCACGAATAGGTGACATCTGATCTGTGACGCTGTGAGGCGTTGCTG
>NZ_CALMQR010000122.1:0-6312 GCF_937871995.1 uncultured Citricoccus sp.
AGACCGGGGCATTCATCGCCAACGGCACCCGGCTCACCCTGACCGGGATCAACCCGGACGGCTCCGCCGTGGCCCGCAACGAGAACACCGGGGGAGCAGTGACCCTGGACCCGGACTATCTCGCGTCCTCCACCGAACTCGGGTACGCCACCACCGCGCACCGCTCCCAGGGCGTCACCGTGGACTCCGCCCACGCTGTCGCCAAGGCCGGGCTGTCCCGGGAGCTGTTCTACGTGGCCATGACCCGCGGCCGGCAAGCCAACCACGCCTACGTCGACTTCGGACTCGACCACGAGGCGCACTCCCCGGACGAGTGGGGACTGCTCACCGAGACCCCACCGGCCGAACGCCCGGTGACCGTCCTCGAGGGCGTGCTCAAACGCGAATCCGCTGAGCACACCGCCCACGAAGTCCGCGACCAACAACGAGCCTGGGCCAACGACCTGGGACGCATGGTCCACGAACTCGACTACCTCCACTGGGCCGCCCGCTCCGCCCGATCGCACGAGTGGGTGCAGGCCATCTACGGCGACGACCCCGAGGCGGTCGCCCGGCTGACCGAGGCCGCGACCTGGCCGCAGCTGGTCACAGCCGACCCCGCCCTCCACCACCAGGGCGAGACTGAGACGGACGATGCCGTGCCGGAGATCCTGACCCGCTGCACCCCACGCGCCGAGGAGCCTGCTCTGGCCGCGCCGGAGCACCAGCCCGCCAGCCAACGAGAGGTCACCGCCGACCTCGTGCACCGCATCCACCGGGAACTCGACGGCCGGCTGAACCGGATCGAGACCGACCCGCCCGCCTGGTACGACGAACTCACCCAGCACCACCCCGACCCCGCCGAGCGTCGCGCCGCGGCCGCCGACGTGCTCGTGTGGCGGGCCGTGTCTGGACAGGACGACGCTGACACCGCCCTCGGCAAGGCCCCCACCGAGAAGGACAACACCGCCCGCTACCACCACGCCGCCCACGCCGCCCTGCACCCCAGCCCGGAGAACCGGCCGGACGACCGCTCCGCCCGCCACGATGCGCTGGTGTCGGGGCTATCGGACAACTGGATTAATCTCGATCCAACTCGTCACGGACAGGTGGTTGCCGCGGAACCGCATATTCAGCGCGTCCCTGATCGGGATCGCGAGGGATGGGATCGCTAAAACGGCCCGTTCAGATGTCTTCGACGGGCGCGGCAGCTAAGTCGTCCGGGTCGATTCCCACAACTTCGCACAGGCCGTTGAAATGGGCCTCATCTAGGTGCTTCAGGAAGACGAAGACCGTACTCAAGACGGTGGCAACCTCGTCGCCGTTCACGACATCGTTGGTGTCTGGAGTCTCGCTGTGGGAGTGGGCATGGGTGAACCGTGTGAGTTGTTGACGCAACGCATCCGCATCTCCCTCGTATCCAGCGGCTTCGAGCATGGCCGTTGTCTCGCGCATGGAACCCGTGAAGTCCCCCGTCATCTCGGGTCGCTTGAAAGCCAAGAATGACTCCAGAACTCTGCGAATAACGTTCGGGAAGAGCAGCTGCGCATCCAGTCGGTTCTCGAGGGAATCGGTCGTTCGTAAGTCCTTATGCGCCAAAGCCATCATGAGGAAGGCATGGTGATAGCTGGATCGCAGCTTCTTGCGCGCGCGAGTGGATTCAGGCCACTGCTTCAGAACGGGTCGCCTACGCGTCTCTCCAGCAAATGACAAATGCCTGCCCTGGAGTTCGTAGCGTTCGGCCGGAAAGGCCGCTTGCATGCCTTTTGCCCTGTGGAGGTTCTCCAGTTGGATATCCCACTGTCGGAACAGGTCGAAGCTATGGGTCAGCACGAAGAGCTGGCTGATGTCGTTCTTCTTGGTGGACACGGCGGCCGACCAGATGTAGGTGGAGATGCCCATGAAGACGTTGCTGTCCAGACTGGACACGGGGTCGTCTATGACCACGATTGGCCGGTCCCCCTTCGGATCGAACCGGGCGACGGTCTCCAGGAAATGCACAAGGGTGACGGCCGTTCGTTCCCCCATGCTCAGGCCGGTAGCCGGCATTCCGTTTCGCATCACGCGGTATCGCTTGCCGGAGGGCTCAAATTTGAGTTCAGTACGCCCCAGCAGACGGGCGACCTCTCTCGTCAGGACTTGAGCGCTGGGGGTCGGATCTCCCTCTGCGTTTTCCAATGCCGCGATGTCGATGCCGATTTCATCGAGGCGGTCTGTGATCTCGGTGAGTCGATCGGTGACTGCGGAACATCGTTGGACCAGCTCACGAATCTGCTCGTTCTCGGTGTGGAGGTGGTGGATTTCGAGGTCGAGAGCCGCCTCAGAAACGAGCTGGGCATGAGCGTTGACCCGGTGGTTGTGCTCCTCGCAAATACGCTCCAGTCCGGCCCCTCGGACGGGGGGAGGCTCAGGGAGGTCATATGCGACAGAGGTCAGGACGTTGGCCAGTTTGCTGGTGAACTTCGCGCGGAGGTCGGCGATCCACTTCTTCAGGACTTTGACGTCGTCCCGGAGAAGTTGGGCTTCTGGATCGAATCTCTCGCGCAGATCGTCGAACAACAACCCTCGCGCCGGCACGCGCTGTAGGATCCCATCGGCCTTCGAGTTGAGGTCCGCGAGGATCTGCACTTGTTCTCTTAGTTCGCGCTGGAGCTGGTCCACTTCACGTGAGAAATGCTTCTCGATCTCAAGCTTGCGTGCTTCCGGCAGTGGGCCGCCGCAAAAGGCGCAGGTGTCGGAGTGCTGATGCAACGCCAGTCCTTGCTGGACCCAACTGCTGGCTTCGGGATGGGCTTGCAGCGTGTCCAGGACGATGGTGACTGGGGTGGTCGAGAGCAGGCGCTTCGCCGTCTCAACGAGTGTGCCGTCGACGGCCAAGCTGAAGCCTTCAGTAGGCAGTGGTTCCCTATTGCCTCCACTGATCAACTGCTTCTTGGCTGTCACCTGTTCCAGGAGGAGTGGCGCCAGCCGGTCACTCAGTTCGTGGAGGCGGGATTTCGCTTTGGCGACTGAATACTTGCCACGCGAAGCATAGATTCCGCCCGCAGGTGACAGATCGTCGACTACCGCTTGCGCTGTTCGCTCATATGCGCCCTTGAGGTCCCTTTGATGGTTCCTCTCCTCCGCTGTTCGCTCGGCGCGCTCTGTCAGAAGCTTTTGCTGTTCCTTGGCCAGCTGGTCCAGGCGCTCTTCGTCCTCCTCGGTACGCTCACCCAGAGTCAGTACAGCTTCCATATCCGCACTGCCGTCACGGAAACGGTGGCTTCGCTCTACGTACTCGTCACTGAACACAAGGACGCGGTTGAAGACTGGGTCGGACGTTCCGTTTGTCGTTCGAGCATGCGCGCCGTCTTCAATGGCGACAGACACTTTCTGATGACAACTAGGGTCAGTGCGCAAGGCATCGAGCAGCTGAGCGAGTGAGGACTTGCCTGATCCGTTGTTGCCGTAGATCAAATTGACGCGCTGGAAATCCGGGAGAGAGGCATCCCAGGAAAAGCCGTCAAAGTAATTCTCGTCGCGGATCCAATCGAGTCGACGCAACATCAGGCGGTGCCCCCGTCTGCAAGTGGGCACAGGTGCAGGTCCTGCCCGGCTCGGCCGAGGCCTCCCCGAACCCCTCGCGTGATCAGTTGATGGAATTCCATCATTCCCCTCCGTAGTTCGGCGGCGCCCAAATTGCCATCGCACATCTGCATGAACCTAAGTCGCGCCTAGTCAGATGACTTGTGAGACAGCGATATCACCATAACCGGAGCACCCCCCCCCGGTACTTCTGATCACTCAAGCGGTCTTCTCAGATCGTTCCTATAGGTTCGACTCATGCCGAAGAGAAAAATTGCCATCGAGTTTGATGCCGACAAAGTGCCCGACGCTCGCGCCCTTGCTCGGGCCGTGGTGTCCACCTTCGAAGCCAGTCGCGTGGGTGACGGAACGGTTTACGTCGACGGTTTCTCCATGAACCCCTCCGATGGGTGGTCGGGCGGAGACCACCGCATCGACGTGGTGCAGAACTCGTAGCAGCATCGCGTGCCGGTACTGTGAGACGCGCCTTGTTATCGGGCAGTCTCACGTTTGCACCATCTCCTTGGGGGGTCCTATGCGCCGGACAACGAAACTCGCCGCCATCGCCGTGGTTTCCTTGCCCTTACTGGCTGCGTGCTCTGTCAGTACGACTTTCGTGGACGCCAACGAAGGAGTCGGCCAGCTCGGAGACATCACTGGATGTGAGGTTTCTGAAGAAGCCCAAGAGCTTCACCCGGCCTACAACGGGGTGCCTCCGTTCTCCTCACGCAGCTGCACCTTGGACGTTGGGGATGGTGAGAAGCTGTACCTGTCCGTGGTTCCCGAAGGGGAGGAACCCCTGAAGATCGACGACAGCTTCCCCGGCTACTACGGCATCGCCGGACGTGATCTGATCCTCGCCGGCGAGAACTGGGAACTCCATGCCACTTCGTACAGAGGCGAATACTGGCCTGCGTTCAAAGACATGCAGAAGGAATGGGGCGGTGAGTTGATAGTCCCCGATGGGGTCGAAACTCCCGACAACTGACCCGGTGACTATGCAGTGGCCTCACTGGCAGGCACGGTCATAGCGGGACGCAATCGCCCGGCTGATTCACAGGAGCTTCTAGCTCTCGAAGAAGAGGCCGCCTACAAAGATGGTTACGCACGAGCAGCTGCCCGGAGGGGGCCTGATAGCCGCCCCGTGGCGTAGATACGACTAACGTTCCGCACTTCTCAGGTGCCGGTAGATGGTGGGGCGGGTGACGCCGAATTCGCGGGCGATCTGTTCGACGGTGTGGGCGCGTTTGCCCTCGGCGTCGGTTTCCTCGTACATTTCGCGGGCGAGTTGGACCTGGCGCGGGCCGAGCTTGGGTTTCTGCCCGCCGGTGCGCCCGCGGGCCCGGGCAGCGGCGAGCCCGTCCCGGGTCCGTTCGGACATCAAGGCGTGTTCGAACTCGGCGATCGAACCGATGATCTGGAAGAACATCCGCCCCAGGGCGGTGGAAGTGTCGATGCCCTGGTCCAGGACCACCAGGTCCACACCACGGTCCTGCAGTGTTTTGGACAGATCGATGAGGTTCTCCAGCGACCGTCCGAGCCGGTCCAGCTTGGTGACCACGAGCTGGTCCCCGGGCCGGTTGGCCGAGAGCAGTGCCTTGTCGAGTTCTGGTCGGCGGGCGAGCGTGCCCGAGGCGGTGTCGAGGAACACCTGTTCGCACCCTGCCGCGACCAGGGCGTCGTGTTGGGCCTCGGGGTGCTGGTCGCGGGTGGAGACCCGCCCGTAGCCGATGCGCATCCCCACAACGTATCACTGGCGGGGGTGGGCGTTACATTGGCGCGTACACGGCAAGCGTTACAGAATGGGGCGCCGGATCACGCGGCTCCCACTTCGGAGTCGTGAATGTATTGCGAACGATCGTTTCCGTACAGGCGCATCGGTGGCGGCAGCAGGTGTCACGGTCGTGCGCTGGCGCTGACCGGGTCGGGGACCTCAGTCCGCGCGGAGGTGGTGGTCGGCGAGGAAGGCGCGGGCGCGGCCGATTCGGCGGTCGGTGCAGAAGGCGGACCACTGGTCGGTGAGGTTCTCGTCGTGGACGAGGTCGCGGATCCGGCCGAAGGCACCGGTGCCCTGGATGGCCCGTTCCAGCCGGGCGCGCAGGGTGTGGTCGTGTTGCCGGGCGGCGAAGGTGGCCATGTCCGCCCAGCCCTCCCGTGAACCGGTGGGCTCCAACCGGAGCCACCGGTCCGGGTCGTCCTCCACCTCGATGGCGGCGTCCTGGCCGACGAGGGCCGGGTCGGTGTCCTCGTCGGTGTACACCTGCCCGGTGCGCACCTCGAGCCAGCCCCCAGTCGAGGTCCCGGGATCGGTTTCGAGGACGGCGGCGAGCGTCTCCAGATCCACCGGCAGCACGGGCTCGGCCGGCGGCTCGCGGCGCAGGGCGGCCAGTAGGTCTTCGGCCAGGACCTCGTCGCCGGGCCCGGCCCGCATGGTGAGCCGGTTGATCACCGACAGCGCCACCGGCTCGGCCTGGTCGCGGCGTTGTTCCAGGGCCATCGGGATCCCGGTCCCCACCTGTTGCAGCGCGTCCTCGATGTCGCGTCCGGTTATTGCGGCCAGGAACCCGGCCGCATCCGAGCCGGCGATCACCCGGCGCACCTCGGCCAGATCCAACTCGGGCAGCTGGGATTGTGCTGGCCAGGTGTGTAGCCGCATTGGGTGTGGCTGGCTTGGTCGGCGCGGGGGGCGGCTTTCCCCGTCGTCCTGGGCCCAGCGGCGCCCGTACTGGTCCGGGATGGTGCCCCAGCCGAAGTACGGCAAAGGCACCG
>NZ_CALMQR010000123.1:0-8626 GCF_937871995.1 uncultured Citricoccus sp.
GGGTGCCGGTCGATCATCGCGTTCCACACCCTCCGCGCGTCGTCGTACAACGCGTCCTCGGGTCCGATCACCGTTCCGCGCACCACTGAGGACAGGGTGCGCAACGCCTCGGGAGAGGGTCGGGGTCCAGTCATGACGGACCAGCTTCCGGTTCGGTGCCGGTCCCGGACGGGCCGGCCGTGCAGTGAATTCTTCCCCGGCGCCAGTCACCGGTCAACGCTCCGGGAGCGCCGCTCCTGCGGGTCCGGCGGGCCGCGTCCGGCCCGCGGCCCTCAGCTCCGGTTCAGCCCCGGTGCGCGCGGAAGAACCCTGTCAGCACCTCCGCGCACTCCTGCTCGCGGATGCCGGGAAACACCTCGACCCAGTGGTTCAGCCGCGGCTCGCGGACGACGTCGAACACGGATCCGCAGGCCCCGGCCTTGGGGTCCCACGCGCCGAAGACCAGTCGGGGGACGCGGGCCAGGACGATCGCCCCGGCGCACATGGCGCAGGGCTCCAGGGTGACCACGAGGGTGCAGTCCTCCAACCGCCACCCGTCGTCGTGCCCGGAGTCCCGACGCGCGGCGGCCGCGGTCCGCAGGGCCAGCACCTCCGCGTGGGCGGTGGGGTCCCCGCTCGCCTCCCGCTCATTGCGACCGGTGCCGAGCACGGTCCCGTCCGGGCCCAGGACCACCGCACCGATCGGCACGTCACCGGTGTCCGTGGCGCGGCGGGCCTCGCCCAGGGCCAGCGCCATCCAGGAATCGTGCTCGGGATGCATGGTGACTGAGCCTATCCGGAGGGGTGCGGCCCCTCCCTTCTGTAGGGTTGGCACCATGCGCGTACAGCTCGTCGAACACCCGCTGGTAGCCCACAAGCTCACGGTCCTCAGGAAGCGGGACACCCCGTCCATGATCTTCCGGCAGCTGACCGAGGAACTGGTCATGCTGCTGGCCTACGAGGCCACGCGGGACGTCGCGGTGGAGCCCGTCCGGATCGAGACCCCCGTCGCCACCACCACCGGGGTCCGGCTGGCGCGGCCCACGCCGCTGGTGGTGCCGATCCTGCGCGCCGGCCTCGGGATGCTCGAGGGCATGGTCCGGATGGCGCCGACGGCGGAGGTCGGCTTCCTGGGGATGGCCCGGAACGAGGAGACCCTGGACATCGTCACCTACGCCGAGCGCCTGCCGGCCGACCTGACGGACCGGCACGTGTTCATCCTGGACCCCATGCTGGCCACGGGCGGGACGCTGGCCGAGGCGGTGCGGTTCATGTATGCCCGCAAGGCGCGCCGGGTGACCTGCATCTGCCTCCTGGGCGCGCCCGAGGGCATCGCGCGACTGGAGGGCGAGCTGGCCGACGTCGACGTGGACATCTACCTGGCGGCCGTCGACGAGCGCCTGAACGAGCAGTCCTACATCGTCCCCGGCCTCGGGGACGCCGGCGACCGTCTCTACGGCGTCGCCGAATAGAGGGCGTCGCCCCGGCAACGGGCTCGGTAACAAACGGGGACCACGGGGCAAAGAGGCGGTAACTTACCCCGGAATACCCGGAGAAGTGCTTCAGACCCCTCAAATGATGTGACCTTCGTCACAAAAAGGTGCATGCGTCTCACGATGTGAGACGACGTGACCATTGTTACTTGCAAGAACGGATTGTGACGCTTCAGGGTTGTCACATGAAGTTCCGCGACCTGGTCGGCCTCCCTGAGGCCCAGTCCGCCCGGCGATGGCGTCGGCGGTGCGACCAGGCCGGCTCCTGGCCGGTGTGCGGCGGGCGGGGACGACCGTGATCCGGTCCGACCTGCTGGCTCCACGCCGACGAGGAGATCGACGCAAGGATTCATCGACATGACCACCAGCCCCCAGGGATACGTCCACATCTCGGTCCGCAACGCCCAGCGCCGTGCGGCCCGGGTCCGCAGTTACCGCGAGCACGGCGGGACCTATGGGATGCCCCGCACCCGTCCGCTGCAGCCGGTGCAGGACCACGGCGACTCCGGCGCGATCGCCCGGGATGTCGAGCCCCAGACCGCTCCGACGCCGGTGCTGGCCCCCAACGGCATTCCCGGCCCCCAGGCCGTGGCCACCGAGACCGAGGCACGGGGCTTCGTGATCTACGTGGGAATGGACGAGTCCGCGGCCTCTGCCGCCGGGACCTCCCTGACGCGGCTGGCCAACGAGCTGCGCCACTACGTGGAGTCCCTGGTGCCGGGCTCGCAGTCCGCGGCGGCCGTGGCCATCGCGCCGGCCGGCGCCCCCGGGTCCGACCTGGAGGTCGTCCGCCAGGTGCTGGGTGATCCCACCATCCAGCAGGGCACCCGGCCGGACCTGCTGCAGGCGCCCGCACCCGTCTCCACCCGTCAGCCCGGAGTCCTGATCGACCTGGCCCGCCGCGAGGTGATGCTGGACGGCGAGGGGTTGAACCTCACCTACAAGGAGTTCGAGCTGCTGAACTACCTCGTGGAGAACGGCGGCCGTACGGTGGGGCGCGACGAGCTGCTGGAATCGCTGTGGAAGAACGCCGAGGACGTGCCGAACGAGCGCACCATCGACGTCCACATCCGCCGGCTGCGCTCCAAGCTGGGCCGGCTGTCCGGGACCGTGCGCACCGTACGCGGCCAGGGATACCGCTTCTACGAGCATCCCGAGGTCGTCGTGTGGGCGGCACCGGAATACAGCATCTGACCCAGGCCCTCTCGGCCCCGCAGGACCCCGGATCCATTGGATCCGGGGTCCTCGTCGTTTAACGTCCCCGCACCCTTGACCCCGCCGTCGAGGTGTGAGTACAGTCACGAATGAACGAACATTCATTCTTGGTGAACTTAGGTTCACGCACACTGAAGGGGCAGGTCCATGGTGCTGAAGGGCGCGGAAGAACTGGCTGTACCGGCCGAGGCCGCGCGCCAGGCCCGCTCGGGCGCCCGGACCCGCCAGCTGCTCGAGGCGGCGGCGCGGCTCATGGAGCGCAGCGGTTCGCACGGCGTCTCCATGCAGGCGGTGGCCGACGAGGCGGGCGTCTCCGTGGGCCTGATCTACCGCTACTTCGCCAACAAGCAGGAACTCGTCCAGGGCGTGATCCTCGGCGTCCTGGACGACATGGCACGGCTCATCCCCGCGGCCGTGGCGCCGGAGGCGGACCCGGTGCGGCGGATGGTTGCGGCCTTCTCGGCCTACTGCAGGGTGGTGGACGACAACCGCGAGGCCGTGCTGCTGACGTACCGCGAGTCCCACACCCTGGACGAGGAGGGACGCCGGCTCATCAAGGACCTCGAGGTCAGGACGGCCCAGCCCCTGACCGACGCCATCCAGGAGGCCCTGGACCGCGGCCTGCTGATGCCGGTCGACACCCGGATCCTCTCCTACGACCTGCTCCTCATCGCCCACTCGTGGTCCCTGAAGCACTGGTACTTCGCCTCGAGGATGACGTTCGAGGAGTTCGTGGCGAGCCAGTCGGCCCTCATGCTCGCCACGGCCGTGCACCCCGACCACCGAGCCGCGTACGCCGACCTGCTGGGCGCGCCCGCCTGAGCGCGGACCGCCCCGACCACCCACCCCTGGACCTGCCCGGAGACTCGGCAGGGCCACCACGGAAAGGACCATCATGACCGCTGAGAACTCCACCGCCACCACCGATTCGTCCCAGGCCCCGGCCGTCCCGGACTTCGGGGACATCACCTACGAGCGCCGCAACGCCGCCGCCGTGATCACCATCAACCGCCCGGACCGCTACAACGCCTTCCGCTCCCAGACCGTCGAGGAGCTCATCAAGGCCCTCAAGCTGGCCTGGGCCGACCGCGGCGTGCAGGCCGTGATCCTCACCGGGGCCGGACAGAAGGCCTTCTGCACCGGCGGGGACGTCAAGCAGCGCGCCGAGACCGGGGACTACGGCCCGAGCGAGTCCGGCATGTTCGAGATCGGCCTGCTGCACAAGACCATCCGCGACCTGCCCAAGCCGGTCATCGCCGCCGTCAACGGCCTCGCCATCGGCGGTGGGCACGTGCTGCACGTGCTGTGCGACCTGACCATCGCCTCCTCCACCGCCCAGTTCGGGCAGGCGGGCCCGCGCGTCGGGTCCTTCGACGCGGGCTTCGGCTCGGCCTTCCTGGCCCGCATCGTCGGCGAGAAGCGCGCCCGCGAGATCTGGTACCTCTGCCGCAAGTACGACGCCGCCACCGCCGAGCGCTGGGGCCTGGTCAACGCCGTCGTCGAACCGGACCGGCTGATGGACGAGGCCCTCGCCTGGGCCGACGAGATCGCGGCGAAGTCGCCGACCGCCATCCGCTTCCTCAAGCAGTCCTTCAACGCCGACACCGAGCACCAGGCCGGCCTGAGCGCCATGGCGATGTCCGCCCTGGACCTCTACGCCGTGTCACCCGAGGGCATGGAGGGCGCCATCGCCTTCGCCCAGAAGCGGGCACCCGACTTCGCCTCCAAGGTCGTCAGCCACTGACCGTCGGCAGAGCCACCACGACCACCACACCAGGACCAGACGAGGGACTCATGGACTTCACGATCGACACGGCGATGCAGGGCTACATCGATGCCGCGGCGGCAATGGCCGAGGAGCTGGCGCCGGGCTACCGGCAGCGGGAGGCGGACCGGATCATCGACCCGGCCCTCCGGTGTGAGATGGGCGCGCGCGGGCTGATCGCCCCCGAGCTCCCGGAGGAGCTGGGCGGACGCGGCGAGCGGGCCCTGACCGCGGGCATGATCACCGAGCAGATCTCCCGCGGGGACATCAACGTCGGCTACGTCCAGGTGGTCGGCTCCCTGGTGGGGCAGATCCTGGCCCGCAACGCCGGCCCCGAGCTGGCCAGGGCATGGGTGCCGAGGATCGCCAGCGGTGAGGACATCGTGGCCATCGGCCTCTCGGAGCCCGACGGCGGCTCGGACGCCGGCAATCCCGGCCTCACCGCGCGGCGCCAGGACGGCGGCTGGGTGCTCAACGGCACCAAGTCGATGTCCTTCGCCCTCCACGCCGGCGCCACGGTGGTCTTCGCCCGGACCGAGGAGAACCGCCGGGGCCGGGGCATCAGCGCCTTCCTGGTGGAACTCGACCGCGACGGCGTCGCACGGGAGGCCACCCCGGACATGGGCACCAAATGCGTGGGCCGCGGGTTCGTCACCTTCACGGACACCTGGATCCCGGAACAGAACCTGCTCGGTGCCGAGGGCAAGGGCTTCACGGAGGTGATGCAGGGATTCGACTTCTCCCGCGCCCTCATCGGCCTGCAGGTCATCGGTGCCGCCCAGGTCACCCTCGACGAGACCTGGGAGTACGCCGGCCAGCGGATGGCCTTCGACCAGCCCATCAGCAAGTTCCAGGGACTGTCCTTCCCGCTGGCCGAGGCGGACACCCTGCTGACCGCGGCCCGGGTGCTGTGCCAGAAGACCCTGTGGCTCAAGGACGCGGGCCTGCCGCACACCAAGGAGGCGGCCATGTGCAAGTGGTGGGCGCCGAAGACGGCCTACGACGTCATCAACCAGTGCCTGCTGTCCCACGGCCAGTTCGGCTACCTCACCACCCGGCCGATCGAACAGCGGATGCGGGACGTCCTCGGCCTGCAGATCGGCGACGGCACCGCCCAGATCATGAAGCTCATCATCTCGCGGCAGAACCTGCCCCGCGAGGTCGCGCCCTGAACCGGTGCCACCACCACCTCCTCCCGGCGACGCCACCCACGGCCGCCAGACCACTCGACCCATGGAGCACACCATGACTGAACAGACCACGAACACCACCGTCAACGACGAGAACCTGCAGGGCCGGATCTGCATCGTGACCGGCGCCGCCAGCGGCATCGGCAAGGGCATCGCCACCCGCCTCGTCGCCGAGGGCGCGACCGTCGTCGTCGCCGACCTCAACGGCGAGGCCGCCGAGGCCACCGCCGCCGCACTGGGCAACGGCTCCATCGGCATCTCCGTGAACGTCACCGACCGGGCCGCCGTGGACGCGATGACCGAACAGGTCATGTCCACCTTCGGGCGCATCGACGTCCTGGTCAACAACGCGGGCTGGGACAAGGTCGGGCCCTTCCTCGACTCCGAGGTGGACGTCTGGGACCGCGTCATCGGCATCAACCTCTACGGGGTCCTGCACTGCTCCCAGTCCGTGGTGCGCAGGATGGTCGACCAGGGCCACGGCACGGTGGTGAACATCGGTTCGGACGCGGCCCGCGTGGGATCCAGCGGCGAGGCCGTGTACTCCGCCTGCAAGGGCGGGGTGGTGGCCTTCACCAAGACCCTGGCCCGGGAGGCCGCCCGCCACGGGGTGACGGCCAACGCCGTCTGCCCCGGGCCCGCCGACACCCCGCTGTTCGAGCAGATCTCCGCCGAGAACCCCAAGCTGCGCACGGCCCTGGAGAAGTCCATCCCGCTGCGGCGGCTGGCCCAGCCGGAGGACCTGGCGAACGCCGTGGCCTTCATGGCCTCTCCCGCCTCGAAGTACATCACCGGCCAGACCCTCTCGGTCTCCGGTGGCCTCACGATGATCTGACCGCCCTGCCCCGCTGCCACCCCCGGGACGGCCGCACGACCAGGAAGAACCCCATGCCCCACACCTTCGAGATGCTCCTCACCGACGAGGAGATCGCCACCTACATCGCGTCCGGACACTGGCGGAACAGGCTGCTGGCCGACTACCTGGACGACGCCGTCGCGGCACGCCCCGGGCAGACCTGCACGATCGACGTGCGCGGCGCGCACACCTATGCCGACCTGGCCGCCGACGTCGAGGACTGTGCCCACGCCCTGCTGGAGTCCGGCGTCCAGGCCGACGACGTGGTCTCGATCCAGCTGCCCAACTGGTATGAGTGGCTGGTCATCTACCTGGCCGCCAACCGGATCGGCGCCGTCGCCAACCCGCTGATCCCGATCTACCGCGACCGGGAGATCGGCTTCATGGCGGCCACCGCGCGCACCTCGGTTCTGTTCATCACCGAGACCTTCCGGAAGTTCAACTACGCGGACATGGTCGACCGCCTGCGCCCGGAGCTGCCGGACTTGCGGGAGACCGTGATCGTGCACGGTGAGGGGGCGCGGGACGGCTTCACGTCCTGGGAGGACTTCCTCGCCCGCGGCCGGGCCCGCCGGGAGTCCGACCCGGTGGACCTGGCGGCGCTGCGTCCCGACCCGAACTCGCTCGCACTCATCATGTTCACCTCCGGGACGACGGGCCGTCCCAAGGGCGTCATGCACACCCACAACTCGGTGCTGTCCGGCGCGCTGCCCTGGCCGGACCGGCTCGGCCTGGACGAGCACTCGGTCATCCACATGGCCTCGACCTTCGGGCACCTGACCGGATTCCTCTACGGCGTCTCCCTGCCGATCATGCTCGGTGGCACGGGTGTCTTCCAGGACGTGTGGGACGTCGAGGAGTTCGTGGAACTGGTCGAGAAGCACGGGATCAACCACACCTCGGCGGCCACCCCGTTCCTGCACGACCTCATCGGAGCGAAGAACCTCGCCGAGCACGACGTGAGCTCCCTGAGGCACTTCTGCTGCATGGGCGCCCCCATCCCACGGTCCTACGTGGCCGAGGCCAGGGAGAAGCTGCCGGAGATGAGCGTCTTCGGCGGCTGGGGACAGACGGAGTGCTGCCTCGTGACCATGGGACACCCCTCCGACCCGGACGAGAAGATCATCTCCACGGACGGGCGTGCCCTGGACGGGATGCAGACGCGGGTCGTCGGCTTCGACGGCCGGCCCGCTGCCCCCGGCGAGGAGGGGAAGCTGCAGATCCGCGGCCCGTTCCTGTTCCGCGGTTACCTCGGCCAGCTCGACAAGACCCGCGAGGAGTTCGACGGCGACTGGTTCGACACCGGGGACCTCGCCACCATGGACGAGGACGGTTACGTGCGCCTGGCCGGGCGCACCAAGGACGTGATCATCCGGGGCGGCGAGAACATCCCGGTGACCTATGTCGAGAACGTCCTCTACGAGCACCCGGACGTCGAGGCGGTGGCCGTGATCGGCGTTCCCCACGAGCGGCTGCAGGAGACCGCGGCCGCCGCCGTGGTCATGCGCGAGGGCGCGCCGGAGCTGACGATGGACACCCTGAGGGCGTTCTTCGACGCCAAGGGGCTGGCCAAGCCGTACTGGCCCGAGCGCCTCGTCATCGTCCCCGAGCTGCCCCGCACCCCCTCCGGAAAGATCCAGAAGTACCTGCTGCGCAAGGAACTCGTCGAGCAGGCCCAGGCACAAGGAGCACAGAAGTGAACACCGCAACCAACACCGCAACCAACACCGCTTCGACCGGTCGGTCTGTGTCGGGGGATGTGTCGGCCTCGTTTTTGGGGCCGGTGGATCTGACGGGGATGGACGGGTTGTTCTCCGCCGAGGAGAAGCAGCTGGCCCTGGACGTGCGGGGGCTGGTGGATGAGGTGATCCGCCCGAACATCGCCCAGTGGTACGAGCAGGCGGTGTTCCCGCGGGAGATCGTGCCGGAGCTGGGCCGGTTGGGGGTGTTGGGCATGCATCTGGAGGGGTATGGGTGCGCGGGCCGGTCGGCGGTTCAGTACGGGTTGGCGGCCCAGGAGCTGGAGGCCGGGGACTCCGGGCTGCGCACCTTCGTCTCGGTGCAGGGCTCGCTGGCGATGTCCGCGATCCACAAGCACGGTTCCGAGGCCCAGAAACAGCAGTGGCTG
>NZ_CALMQR010000124.1:0-1185 GCF_937871995.1 uncultured Citricoccus sp.
GGAGCCCTGGACCACACGGTCCAGGGCTCCTGCGTTTAACCACCCCACCCCCACCCCACAACACCCAAGGCAGCGCGCCGGCAGCGATATGGACCCGCGGCACCAGTAGCTCGAGGCCCGCCGCGGGTGGGGGGACCGGCTCCCGCTGTGCATGGTCAGGCGGCCGGCCGTCAGCGGTGTCGGTGCTGCCCCCGGCCCGGTCCGCTGCCTCGGCGCCTGTGAGCTGGCGCGTCGATGATGACCCCGAGTGTGGCCCTGCGGTGCGGGCCGGCAGGCCTGCTCTGTGCGAGGTTTCCGATCGAGCTGATCCAGCCGTTCGCACCCCAGCCGTTCGCACCCCAGCCGTTCGCACCCCGGAGTGGCCGGCACCCGTTTCCGTCCTCTGATGAAGCGGGCCTGATGCGATCTTCATCATGCTCGTCCAGGACGACGGGCCGTGAGTGCGACCGCACCCCGTCCTCCTCATCGAGGACGACGGGGCGCGAGCGTGACCGCGTCACGCCCTCACCGTGAGATTGATCTCGTGGTGGTTCCCCGTTCCCCGTTCGCCGATCGACTCACTGGAAGCCGACCATCTCGGGATCCATGCCCGCATCACCTGGAGCCTTGTCGAGGAGGTCTCGTGGGCGGGGATCTCGCGCAGTGGCCATGCTCACTACGGGTGTTGCTCCTCGGCCCTGGGGGTGCAGCACCGGTGAACCCGGCCAGTCCACTGAGGCGAACTGCGGTGGTCCTGCCGTGCCGAGGACCACGGTCGGTGTCGGTGCGCGGGGGAGCCCGGTCCATGGCTCATCGTGGCGACCAGTGCAGTTCCGGACCGTGTGGATCTGCGCAGCGGTAAGCCGGCCCGGGCAGGTGGTTCGACGTACGGATGACCTCTCGCCACGGGTGGTTCGACGTACGGATGACCTCTCGCCACGGGTGGTTCGCCGAGCTGCCGAATGCCTCTCGAACACGGCCGTTCCGCGGCGACTGTCCCGCTGTCCCGGTGGAGCGAAGGCCCTGCGCACCGTGAGAGTCTCGCGGCCCCGTCACCGGACCCGGCCCGGGACATCCGATAGACCATTCCCGGGGCCGGCCAGGATGATCACCGGGAAACGACCGTGCGGTCGCGCCCGCGGGGCTCGGCGGGCATGGTCAGCCGGTGTCGGCGGTGGTGGTGGTGCCGCCGTTGGCGACGGTGTT
>NZ_CALMQR010000125.1:0-41121 GCF_937871995.1 uncultured Citricoccus sp.
CAGCCGGTCCTGCAGCCCGGCGAGCTCGGCACGCTGGCGGCGGGCGCCCTCGTGGGCACCGGCCAGCTGCTCGTTGAGCCGCGCCAGCTGTTCGGTGACGGCCGTGAAGCGGGCGTCCGAGGCGTTCAAGGCATCCAGCGCGGACCGCTCGGCGGCCTCGGCCTCCCGGACCTCCCGGTCCAGGCCCGCCCGGCGGAACCGCAGGCGCTCCACCTCGTGACCCGCCTCCGCGGCGGCCCGGGTGGCTTCGTCCGCGGCGGCCTGGCGCTCCAGGCGGCTGCCGGCACCGGAACCGCGCGCGTCGGTCCAGCCGGGTCCCACCACGTGCCCGTCCCGCGTGGCCAGGCGCAGCGGGGCACCGTGCAGCCGGCCGGGTAGGAGCCCGGAGTCCAGCCAGGCCACGGCGGCGTCCAGGTCCTCCACCAGCGCCGTGCCGGCGAGCAGGGTGCGCACGGTGCCGGCCAGTCCCGTCCCGGCACCCGGAGCGTCCATGGTCACCACGGCCAGGGCGTCCACGAGCCCCTCGGGCAGGGCCTGTGCTGTGCTCCCGGGGTCCTGGTGACCGCGGGGCTCACCCGAGTACAGCAACCTCGCGTCACCGGCCCCCTCCTCGCCCAGCCGGCCCGCGGCCTCGACGGCGTCGGCGGCCGAACCGTGACCGGGCAGGACCAGCTGGTCCGCCGGTCCGCCCAGGGCCGCCGCGACGGCCGCCTCCCACCCTCCGTCCACGTGCAGGACCTCGGCGAGCGCGACCGGTGCGAGGTCGGCGAGCGCCGTCACGGCTGCGCCCGCCTCGGGCTCGAGCGCCTCCACCAGGGCGTCCCGGCGGGCGATCGCCGCCCCCTGGGCGGACTCCGCCGCGGCCAGGGTCTCCTCGAGGCGGCGCAGGCGGTCGCGGAGCTCGTCGGCCGTGCCGGAGGCCTGCTCGTAGGCGGCGTCCAGTTCCTCCTCGGACTCGAGCGAGCCGGCCAGCCGGTCCTGCTGGTCGGTGAGTTCGGCACGCAGGGAGGCCGCCGCCGCCTCGGTCTCGGCCAGCCCCGTTCGGTGGCCTGAGGGGCCTCGACGCGGCCGGCGGCGACGGCGGCCTCCCGGCGCCGGTCGGCGGCCTCCTGCACCAGCCGCGTGTAGGCGTCGGAGGCGCGACGGGCCTCCTGCTCGGCCTGGTCGCGGTCCCGGCTGGCCTCCTCCAGCTCCCGGCGCGCCTGGCCCACCCCGGCGGCGGCGGTCTTGGCCTCGACGGCGGCGCGGCGGGCCAGGTCCTCGGCCGTGTCCGGGTCAGGGCCCGCGGGGGCCGGCGCCGGGGTGCGGCGGGACCGTTCGCGCTCGGCGGCCACTGCGGCCAGGGAACGGTAGCGCTCGGCCAGGGTGGAGAGCTGGTACCAGTGCTCGCGGGCGGCCGTCGAGGCATGGGCCGCCGTGGCCTGGCGGGCGGCGACGGCTGCGGCGGCCTCCTCGGCGAGGGTCACCTCGGCCTCGGCCTGGGACACCGCCTCCTCGAGGTCCCGGTCGCCGGCGCCCAGTCGTTCCAGTTCGGCCTGCTGGCGGTGCACGTCGTCGGCCAGCAGCCGCGAGCGGGCGTCCCGGACGTCGAACTGGATGCGCTGGGCCTTCCGGGCGGTCGTGGCCTGCTTCGACAGCGGTCCGAGCTGGCGGCGGACCTCCTCGGACAGGTCCCGGACGCGGTCGAGGTTGCCGCGCATCGACTCGAGCTTGCGGACACTGCGTTCCTTGCGCCGCCGGTGCTTGAGGACACCGGAGGCCTCCTCGATGAAGCCGCGCCGCTCCTCCGGGCTGGCCTGCAGGATCCGGTCGAGCTGGCCCTGACCGACGATCACGTGCATCTCGCGGCCCAGGCCGGAGTCGGAGAGCAGTTCCTGGATGTCCAGCAGGCGGCAGGACGAGCCGTTGATGGCGTACTCGGAGCCCCCGTTGCGGAACAGGGTGCGCGAGATGGTGACCTCGGAGTACTCGATCGGCAGGGCGCCGTCGGAGTTGTCGATGGTCAGGGAGACCTGGGCGCGGCCCAGCGGGGACCGCCCCGAGGTGCCGGCGAAGATGACGTCCTCCATCTTCCCGCCGCGCAGGTTCTTCGCGCCCTGCTCCCCCATCACCCAGGCCAGGGCGTCCACCACGTTCGACTTGCCCGAGCCGTTGGGGCCCACCACGGCGGTCACGCCCGGTTCGAAGTGGAAGGTGGTGGCCGAGGCGAAGGACTTGAAGCCGCGGACGGTCAGGGTCTTGAGGTACATGGGTCCGGTTCGGGTCGTGGACGGGGCCGGTCGGCATCACCGGCCAGGTCAGCGGAAACGTGCGGGTCTCGTCTCAGACCCGGACGACCTCCACGGGTCGGTAGTCCCTGCGCAGGCCCATGATGAACTCCTCGGCCTCCTCGAGGCGCTGCTTGGCCAGCAGCCAGTTGTACTTGCGGTAGTGGTACATCGTCTCCTCGGTCTCGCCGTCCGCGATGACCCGGCCGGCGTCCAGCCAGAGGACCCGGGTGCAGGAACTCGTGATCTGCTTGGCGTTGTGGCTGACCAGGACCACGGCCCCGGCTTGCTCGCGCAGCTTCTCCATCCGCGCCTTGGAGCGGTCTCGGAACTGGGCGTCACCGGTGTTCAGCGCCTCGTCCAGGACCAGGATGTCCGGGTTCTTGCTGGTGGCGATCGCGAACCGCAACCGCCCCCCCATCCCGGACGAGTAGGTCTCCATCGGCAGGTGGATGGCATCGCCGAGACCGGCGGACTCCTCGATCTCGGGCAACCGGGCCATCACCTCGGACCGCGGCATGCCCATGGCCAGGCACCCCAGGATGATGTTCTGCCGCCCCGAGATGCTGGGCACCAGGGCAGGGGACACCCCGAGCATCTGCGGGGTGCTCCGGGCCCACACCTGTCCGGTGGTCGGGGTCAGCTTGCCGGCGATGATCCGGCTCAGGGTGGTCTTGCCCGAGCCGTTGCGGCCCACCACCCCGAGGGACTCCCCGGTGCCCACCACGAGCGAGAACTGCTCCAGGGCGTAGACCGAGACCCGCGGTTCCCGGCGCACGGCCCCGTACACGATCCGCTTGTGCCACGGCAGCCTGCCCTGCAGTTCCTTCTTGGTCGACGAGACCTTGAAGGTCATCGAGATGCCATCCAGGACCAGGGCCGGATTCTCGCCGCGGTCGACGGCCGGAGGCACGGCGCGCTCGGCGGCCGCCGCGGTGTCCTGGTCGCCGGACGGGTCGAGCAGGTCGTCCTCGTCGTCGTCATCGTCGGCCTCGGGCATCTCGAGGCGCTTCTTCGGGGCCGAGGTCATCGGGTCTCCTCCTTGCCGTACTTCTCGTCGGCTCGCCAGAACACGAGGGTGCCGACGACCGCCAGTCCCAGCGCCCATCCTCCGAGGATCAGCCAGTTGTCCCACCCCGGCGTGGTGGAGTACAGCAACGACTCGCGCGTCATCGTCAGGACCTGGTGCATGGGGTTGAGCTCGAGGATCGCCAGGATGTCCGGGTCGCTCACGAACCGCTCCACCGAGTAGAACACTCCGGAGCCGTAGAGCCAGAGCCGGATCGCGAAGGTGATGAGCTGCGCCACGTCCCGCACCCGGGACACCCAGCGGGCCAGGATCAGGCCGATGCCCAGGCCCATCAGGACCTGCAGGAAGAGGATCGGCACCAGCAGCAGCCACCGCCAGGTGACCTCCTCCTGTTCCGGGAGGACCAGGATGAGCAGGAACATCATCACCAGCGCCGGCAGGAAGGCGAACAGTTCCTTGACCACCGCCGAGATGGGCATGGCGGCACGCGGGAAGTCGAACGCCTTGACCACGGCCCGGTTGGCCACCAGGCTGTTGGCGCCCTGGGTCACGCACCGCGAGGTGAACTGGAACATGAACACGCCGATGACGAGGAAGCCCAGGTAGTTCTCCACACCCCGGCTGGTCTGCAGGAGCACGCCGAAGACCAGGAAGTAGGTCAGCCCGTTGAGCAGGGGGGTGAGGACCAGCCAGACGTTGCCGAGCAGGTTGTTCCGGTTGCGGGTGCCCACGGAGGCGCGCGCCTCGAAGACGATGAAGTCCCGGTACCGCCACAACCGGGCGAGGTAGTGGTGCAGGGGCAACCGGGCCCCCACTCGCTCCAGGCCTGACATGCGCACCTGCACGTGTTCGGGTCCTGCCGCGACGGCCACCTTCGCATCGGCCCGTTCGGCGCTCTTCGGCACGTGCTCTCCGTTCATCTGAAGCAGGACGCCGCCGCCGGGGGCTGGGGACGGTCATCACTGCCGAACAGTATAGGGCGGTCACGGCCGTGGACCCGGGTCACCGCGGACCTGGCCGGACACCGCCGGCGGGGACCAGGGCGGGCCGATGGGAACTGCCGGCCCGGCGCCGTCCGGACGGCGTGCCGCCGTCCAACCCCGCGGTACACGGTTGCGGCGGTAGCATCGGACCGGACCGTATCCATCCTGAGCACCACCCAGCGAGGAAGCATTCGATGACGCGCAAGAAGATCATGCCGATCTACGGCACCCGCCCCGAGGCCATCAAGATGGCCCCCATCGTCCGGGCGCTGAACGCCGACGAGCGCTTCGACTGCTTCACCACCGTGACCGGCCAGCACCGCGAGATGCTCGACCAGGTCAACGACCTGTTCGGCATCACCCCCGATGCCGACCTGAACATCATGCTCCCGAACCAGACCCTCAACGGGATCATGGGTCGCACCCTGTCCGGTCTCGACAGCCTCATCCAGGAACAGCGGCCGGACGCCGTGGTGGTCCAGGGTGACACCACCACCTCGACCGCCGGTGCGATCGCCGCGTTCTACCTGGGGGTCCCCGTGGTGCACGCCGAGGCCGGGCTGCGCAGCGGCAACCTGTTCTCCCCGTTCCCGGAGGAGGCCAACCGCAAGATCACCTCCCAGATCGCCTCCCTGCACCTGGCCCCGACCTCCACGTCGAAGGCCAACCTGCTGCGGGAGGCCGTGACCGAGGAGGACGTCGTGGTGACGGGGAACACCGTCATCGACGCCCTGCTGACCACCGTCGAGAAGAAGGTCCCGTTCACCGACCCCGAGCTGGGCGCTCTCGCGGAGCGGGTGGCCTCCGGCACGGGACGCGTGCTGCTGGTCACGACGCACCGGCGCGAGAACCAGGGCGATGCGATGCGCGGGGTGGGCCGCGCCCTGGCCCGGCTGGCGGCCCGGTTCCAGGACGTGACCATCGTGCTGCCGGCCCACCGCAACCCCGTGGTGCGCGAGGCCGTCCTCCCCGCGCTCGAGGGCCTGGACAACGTCCTGGTGACCGAGCCCCTGGCCTACGGCGAGTTCACCCACCTCATGGACGTGTCCGAGGTCGTGCTGACCGACTCGGGCGGAGTCCAGGAGGAGGCCCCGTCCCTGGGCAAGCCGGTGCTGGTCATGCGCGAGAACACCGAGCGCCCCGAGGCGGTCACGGCCGGAACGGTCAAGCTCATCGGCACCGACGAGGAGCGGATCGTCTCGGAGGTCTCCGAGCTGCTGACCGACCGCGCGGCGTACGACACCATGGCCCAGGCCGTGAACCCCTACGGCGACGGACGGGCCGCCGAGCGGACCGCGGCCGCCATCGCCCAGCTGCTCGGGGTCGGAGAGCGCATCGACGAGTTCGGCGTCTGAGCGTACGGACCCGCCAGCGGCGGGGACAGGGGCCCGTCGGCCGGGTGGTGTGCAGCCGCGCCGCGGCAGCACACCACCCGTCGGCTCCCGTCCGGCGCCGCTAGCGCCTCCGGGCGCGCTCGTTCTCCCGGTCGATCCACGCCAGGCGCATGCGGCGGCGTGCCAGGCCGGTCGCGGCGGGCACCACCTCGTCCAGCGCGGGGAGCACCTCCGACCATGAGCGCGGCCACCAGGACCCCGGGTTCAGCTGGAGCCGCATCTGGCGCACCAGCGCGTCCAGTGCCGCCGTGCCATCCCGCTCCAGGCCCCGGATCACCCTCGTGTCCAGGGGTGCCTCCAGGCCCCCCAGCCGGGGGGCCAGGTCCAGTCCGGCGTCCAGGTCCCCGATCAGGTCCGGGCGGCCGATGGAGTTCAGCAGGGCGGAATTCTTCGTGTTCGGTGACAGGGCCAGCGAGGGGATGCCGTAGCGCAGGGCCACCAGCAGGCCGTGGAACTTCATGGTCGCGAAGGCCGTCAGGGCGCCGATCGCCGCGGAGATCTCGTCCGGGGTCCGCCCCGAGACCACCGAGTCCGGGGTGAACGGCAGTTGGGCCATGGCCGGGGCGTCCCGGTGCCGCTGCCTGCCGTTGCCCAGTTCCAGGACACTGATGGCGTAACCGTGGTCCCGGGCCGCCTCGACGAGCCGTGCGAGCCCGGAATAGTCATTGTCCTGGTCGAACTTGCCCTGCCGTACGCTGATGCCCAGCGTCGGCCGGCCCCCCGTGCCCAGCAGGCCGGCGTCCGGCTCGGGCAGCGGCAGGCCGAACACCAGGTCCGGGTGGACCTCGACCGGCACGCGCGGCCGCAGCTGGGCACGGATCCACGCGGCCGATTCCTCGTCCCGGGCGCTGATGTACTGCACGTTGGGATGGCCGAAGAACTCCGCCATCTCGTCGATGACGGGCTGGCGCCGGAGCCGGTCGTGCAGGGTCACGCCGACGCCGCACACGTACACCGGCCTCCGCAGCCATTCCCGGCGCCAGTACAGCTCGGAGACGCGATCGGTCAGCACCAGGTCACCGCCCCCGATGACGATCGCCTCGTAGGCGTCCACGACGGTGCCCGGGTCCCGGCTCAGGTAGGGCGGGACCAGGACGTCGTGCGCCACCGATACGTCGAAGTGGGGCGAGAGCACACGTCGCCAGAGCTGCAGGAACAGCTCATCGCCGTAGTTGCCCCAGCCGAAGAAGCCGACCAGCCCGACCGCCGGCCGGTTCCGGTAGGCGGCCACGAGGTCCCCGCGACGCCTCATCCCGCGATGCCGGGGCCGGCACCCCGCGCGGCCCCGGTGGCGGTGGTTCCGGCCTCGGGCGGTGCGGCGTCCAGGCCCAGACCCTCCCGGATGGCGAGGGCCAGCTGCGGGGAGACCACGCGCCAGTGGTGCCGTTCGGCGAAGGCCCGGGCCGCGGTCCGGGCAGCGGTGGTCGTCAGCCGCTCGGCCCGTTCCAGGGCGTCGGCGACGTCCCGGGCGGAGCCGCCGTCGAAGAACTCGGTGAACTCGCCGGAGAGCAGCGACGGCAGCACGCCGACCCGGGCGGCCACCAGTGGCAGGTCGAAGCTCGGCCCGAGCAGGGCGCCCCCGGAGTTCAGGGCCCGCTCGTGCGGCAGGACCATGACGTCGGCGGCGCGCAGCAACCGCTGCACGTGGTCTCCCGGGACGCGGCGGTCCTGGACCAGGACGTAGGGATGCATCCGCAGCTGGCTCACGAGTGCACGGGTCTGCCGGTCGGATCCCGCGCCGCCGGCGATGATGAGCCGGCGGGGCCGCGCGGACCGCTCCAGGAGCAGGTTGAAGGCCTCCACCAGCCGTTCGATCCCCTTGTAGGCCTTGATCGCCCCGACCACGGCGTAGACCATCTCGTCCGGCTCGATGCCGAGCATGATCCGGGCGTGGTCCCGCGGCAGGTAGTCCTCGTAGGAGCCCAGGTAGGAGGGGTGCGGCACGCAGACGATCCGGTCCGCGGGCAGGGACAGGACCTCCTGGACCAGTTGCGGGGTGTCCTCGCTCATGACGTGGATGAGGTCCGCGACGTCGGCGACGGCCTGCTGCAGGCGCAGTTCCTCCTCGAGGAAGGCCGCGTCGTGGTTGACGACGTTGTGCACGGTCCACACGAGCCGGCCGCCGGCCTCACGGAAGCGGTGCACCTCGGCCAGGAACCGGTCGATCCTCACGGCGGCGTCCTTCGCGCTGGTGGCGCCCTGGGTGACGAACGCGAGCCAGTGCAGGTGGTAGATGACGCCACGGCTCTGGCCCTGCAGCCGGGCGAGCGTGCCGAAGGACCAGGGATCGGTCACCGGGGTGACCGCCAGCCCGTGGTCGCCGAACGAGGCGTAGGACAGGGCCTGGTAGGGATTCATCCGGGCCACGGGTCCGTACCCGAACAACCAGGGTTCGGCGTTGTCCCGGATGGTGTAGTAGCGCGCGGCCGAGACGGCCTCGTGCACCGGCGAGCCCTCCTCGGGCACCATGCCCTTGAACTGCAGCTCCACGTCCTATGCTCCTTCGGTCGTTGCGGTGGCGCGACGTCGCGCCCGCGTGATGACGGACTCGAACACGGTGCGGTACCGCGGCCCGTTGTGCTTCCACTGCCGTTCGGCCTCGACCCAGTCCCGGCCCGCGCGGCCGAGCCGGGCGCGCTCGGCCGGGTCGGCCAGCAGTCCCTGCACGACGTCGGCCAGGGAGACGTGGTCCTCCGGCTCGAACAGCAGCCCGCGGTGCGGGGCGTCCACGATCTCGGCCAGGGCCGGCAGGTCCGAGACGACCACGGGCCGTTCCAGGACCATGGCCTCGAAGGGCTTGAGGGGCGTCACGTAGGTGGCCGCCCGCTCCCGGACCCGCGGGACGACGAAGACGTCGATGAGCCGGTAGTAGTCCGGAACCCTCTCGTGCGGGACGGGGCCGGTGAAGACCACCCGGTCGCTCACCTTCAGCGCGGCGGCCAGCCCCTTGAGCTCGGTGACGCGATCTCCCCCGCCCACCAGGACGCACTGGGCCCGGACGCCCCGTTCCTGCAGCAGGGCCGCTGCGCGGACCAGCAGCTCCTGGCCCTCCCGGTAGTGGTCCATGTTGGACACGTAACCGAAGGTCGGCATCGTGATCCCGTGCCGTGACGCCAGGTCCTCGTCCCTCTCGCCCGGGGAGAAGTTCTCGAGGTTCACCCCGTTGGGCACCAGGCTGATCCTCTCCGGCGGCACGCCGCGGGAGACCAGTTCGTCCCGCATGGCCGTGCCGAGGGTCAGCACGTGGTCGGCCTCGCGCATGCACACGTTCTCCACGGCCACGCGGCGCCGGAAGATCTCCGAGTCGTCCTCGACCTCCGTCTCCGAGGTCCAGTTGGACTCGAAGAAGGACCGCACCTCGTAGACCACGGGGATCCCGGTCTTGGCCTTGAGTGCCAGGGCCACCAGCGCCGTCTCGAAACCGCGGCGTCCGGAGGAGACGTGGATGACGGCCGGGCGGATCTCCCGGACCTTGCGATAGGCCAGCCAGGCGAAGTCCTCGAGCCAGCGGTCGCTGGGCACCGTGCCGTAGCCGATGCCGGTGTCCAGCCGGTGATGGACGATGCCCTCGAAGTCCTCGACCGGGGCGAAGGCGTCCCCCACCACGCTGCGGGGGAAGCCGGGTTCGGTCAGCACGACCGGTTCGAGGCCGGCGGCCTTCTCGGCCTTGAAGTTCTCGTGGCTGCGGGAGGTGAAGCCGTTGGAGAAGAACGGCCGGGATTCCTTGACCAGGTGCAGCACGATGTTGTCCGCGGCCGGCGTCACGGGGTCGACCGGGCCGGGGATCCTCGGGAACCAGCCGGACAGTTCGCGGGCCCGGCCGTTGACCTGGGCGAGGTTCTGCCGGAAGGCCGGGTCGGTGCCCGCCAACCGCGCGGTGGCATCGAGCTGTTCGGTGATCGCGCCCGCGCGGATCGCCAGTCTGCGCGAGGCGAGCTCGAAGGCGCGGTCCCCGCCGAGGTCCTCGCCGAGCACGTCCCGCCACAGCAGGCCCACCCCATAGCCCTCGGGCCCCTGGGGCGCCAGGGCCTGGTTGCCGGCCACCGACGGCCCGGCCGCGGCCAGGCGCCGGACCTGCCGGAGGTCACGGGCCCACTCGACGGGTTCGCGCAGGGTGTTGTAGTAACCGATCCGGGCGAGTGTCCGGCCGGCGGCGGGCAGCGAGAGCTCCCCAGCGCGCACGCTGCCGCGGAACCGGACCAGGTGTTCCCTCAGCTTCCGGGCCCGGCGCCGCAGCTCCCTCTTCGGGCGCAGGCTCTCCACCCCGAGCGGGTGCTTCCACAGGGCGGTCAGGGCGTTGCGCTCGGCGGTCACCTCGGTCAGCTCCGCGTGGGCCCGGCGCAGTTGTTCCCGCAGGAGCCGATTCTGCCGGGACTCCGACGGGCCGTGCTCGTCGGTGATGATGTGGTGCTCGATGGTGGTCTCCCGAGGTGGATGGTCTGGCTCGACGCGATTCTAGCGAGCGGGGTTCCCGGCGCCGAAAACCCCGGTCCCGGCGCCCAACCGGTCGCGGACCTGCCGCGCCAGGTCGGCGCTGACGCGTTCCGCGTGGTGCCGCGCGGCGAAGGCGCGGGCGGCCGCCCGCGCCTCGGGGACCAGCAGGCGGTCTGCGCGCTGCAGGCTGGCGGCCACGTCATCCGGCGCGGAACCGGTGAGGAACTCGGTGAAGGATCCATCGAGGGTGCCGGGCAGCACGCCCACCCGGTTGGCCACGAGGGGCAGGTCGAAGCTCGGTCCGAGCATGGCGGCACCGGAGTTGAGGGCCACCTGGTGCGGCAGCACCATGAGGTCGGCGGCTCGCAGCAGGTACTGGACCTGGTCGTTGGGCACCTTGACGTCGTGCAGCAGCACGTGCGGGTGCATGCGCAGCCGCCGCAGCAGCCGGCGCGTCCTGGCGTCCCGGTCAGGTCCGCCGGCGATCACCAGGCGGCGCGGGACGTCCGAGCCGGCCACCAGCCGGTCGAAGCCGGCCACCAGGGTCTCGATGCCCTTGTAGGCCTTGATGGCCCCGAAGACCACGTAGACGACCTCGTCCTCGTGCAGGCCGAGCATGGTCCGGGCCTGGTCGCGCGGGACGACGTCCGGGTAGGCGCCCAGGTAGCTGGGGTGGGCAGACACCACGGTCCGGGCCGGGTCGAGCACCAGGAAGTCGGCCACCAGCTCGGCGGTGTCCTCACTCATGACGTGGACGATGTCCGCCAGGTCGGCCACGGACTGCTGCAGGGCCCGCTCGACGTTGAGGTAGACGGCATCATGCGGGGCCAGGTTGTGGACGGTCCAGACGAGGCGACCGCCGGCGTCCCGGAACCGGCGCAGGCGCTCGAGGTACGTTCCCATCAGCGCCTCTGCCTGCTGCTCGGACTTCGCGCCGCGCAGCACCGTGTTCAGCCAGTGCAGGTGCAGCACGATGCCCCGGGTCTGGTCCATCAGGGGGATCAGTGCCTCGAAGGACTCGGGGTCCAGTACCGGGGACACGGCCAGTCCCTCGTCGCCGAAGTGGCGGTAGGTCAGGGCCTGGTAGGGGTTCATCCGGGCGACCGGGGTGTAGGCCACCAGCCACGGCCGTTCCCCGCCGGCCGCAACGGTGGCGTTGCGCACCGCGGCCAGTGCCTCGTGGACGGGGGACCCTGGCTCGGTGCGGAATCCCTGTAGCTGCAATTGCACGGCCGTGCTCCTTAGTCGGTTCCCTGGTGGTCGGCCGGCTGGTCGGCGGGGACGCGGTCCACGCTGGGCCCGGCGACCCGCTCGAAGACCTCCGCGTAGCGGGGGCCGTTGTGCTTCCACTGGCGCTCGGACTCGATCCAGGCCCGTCCGGCCCGGCCCAGCCGTTCGCGCTCGGCGGGGTCGTCCAGCAGCTCGGCCACGGCCCGGGCCAGCGACGGCACGTCCTCGGCGACGAACGTGCGCCCGCGCTCCGGGGCCGCCACGATCTCCGTGAGGGCCGGGAGGTCGGAGACCAGGACGGGCCGTTGCATGGCCATGGCCTCGAAGGGCTTGAGCGGGGTGACGTAGACGGCGGCGCGTTCCCGGATGCGCGGGACCACGAAGACGTCGATGAGACCGTAGAGGTCCGCGATCTCGGTGTGGTCCACCGGGCCGGTGAAGATCACCCGGTCCTCGATCCCGTGCCGGGCGGCGAGCCCCTTCAGGGTCTGGACCCGTCCACCGCCGCCCACCAGCACGCACTGGGCGTCGATCCCCTGCTCCTTCAGCAGCACCGCGGCCTCGATGAGCAGCTCCTGGCCCTCCCGGCGGTGGTCCATGTTGGAGACGTAGCCGAAGGTCGGCATGGTGATCCCGTAGCGCTCGGCGAGGCCGGCATCGCGCGGTCCCGGGCGGAAGTTCTCCAGGTTCACGGCGTTGGGCACCAGGGACACCTTGGCGGCGTCGACGCCGCGGGAGATGATCTCGTCCCGCATCGCGGTCCCGAGCGTCAGCACGTGGTCCGCGGCCTGCATGCAGCGGGTCTCGACCTCCATGCGGCGCCGGAAGATCTCCCCCGACTCCTCCATTTCCAGGTTGGGCGTCCAGTTCGCCTCGAAGAAGGACCGCACCTCGTAGACCACGGGGATCCCGGTCTTCTCCTTCAGGGCCAGGGCCACCAGGGCGGTCTCGAAGCCGCGGCGGCCGGAGGAGACGTGGATGACGTCGGGGCGGATCCTGCGGACCTGCTGCCAGGCCAGCCAGGCGAAGTCCTCCTGCCAGCGGTCGGCGGGGACCTTGGCGTAGTCCACGCCGGTGTCCAGCCGCCGGTGCTCGATCCCGTCGTAGACCTCCACGGCGTCGAAGTCCCCTCCCACCACCGACCGGGGGAACCCGGGCTCGGTCAGGACCACGGGCGTCCAGCCCGCCTGCTGTTCGGCCTTGAAGTTCTGGTGGCTGCGCGAGGTGAAGCCGTTGGAGAAGTAGGGCCGGGACTCCTTGACCAGGTGCAGCACGACCCGCCGGCCGGCCGGTTCCACGGGCTCGAACCCGCCGGGGATCCGGGGCAGCCAGCCGGAGAGCTCGGCGGCCCGCCCGTTGACCTCGGCCAGTGCGCCGGCCATCCGGGGCGCCCGGTGCGTGGACTGCGCCAGGGTGTCCAGGGACGTGGAGATGCTGCCGGCCCGGTTGGCCAGCCGGCGCAGTTCGTCCAGGTAGGCACCGTATGCCGTCGAGTCCGGGTCCTGGCCGTACCGGTCGGCCAGCAGGTCCAGCCACAGCCGGGCGCGGGGGCCCTCGAGCTCGGCCGGGTCCAGGGCCATCAGGGGGCCGGCCCCCGCGTGCCGGTGGGCCCGCGCCCGGCGGCGCAACCGGACCAGTTCCGCCAGGGCCTCGGCCGGCACGCTGCCGAGCTGGTCGTAACCGATCCTCAGGGCCTCGCGCACGGCGGCCGCCGGGGCCAGCCGGCCGGAGGCGGCGTCCCGGACCACGCCCACACCCCGGCGGCGCAGCTCCCGGGCCCGCCCGCGCAGCGCCCCGGCCAGTCCCCCGGGCACGTCCAGGGTCAGGGCGCTGAGCCGGCCGCGCAGGGCCAGGCGTTCGGACGTGCGTTCGGTCAGTTCGTCGTGCAGGGTGTAGAGCTCCTGCCTCAACAGCTCGACCTGGGTCTGCAGGTCCGGCTCGGCCGGCATCTCGTCGATCGGCTGCTGCGGCACGGTGGCTCCTTCGGTCGGCGGGTGGGGTCGGCGGGTCCCGGGTGTCGGGCGCCGGGAGGACGCGGTCCGGGTCAGGGCCGCTCGCCCGGTTCCACGCCCAGGGCGGCGTAGACGGCGGTGTAGGCCTCGGCGTTCTGCTGCCAGGTCCGGGTCCGCAGGGCCCATGCACGTCCGGCCTCCCCCAGTCGCTGACGTCGTCCGGGGTCGGCCAGCAGCCCGGACAGGGCGTCGGCCAGGGCCGCATCGTCCCCGGGCGGCACGAGCAGGCCGGTGAGCCCGTCCTGGACGAGTTCCGCCAGGGCGGGCAGGTCGGAGGCCACCACGGGCCGGGCGGAGGCCGAGGCCTCCACCGTCTTCATGGGCGTGACGACCCGGGTGACCGGCAGGTCCCGGCGCGGCACCACGAAGACGTCGAGGGCGGCGTGGTTCCAGCGGGCCTCGGAGCGCGGCACCCGGCCGGTGAACTGGCAGCGGCCCTCCACGCCCAGGTCACGGGCCAGCACCCGCAGCGCCGGCAGGGACACCCCGTCGCCGACGACCCGCAGCCGCAGCCGCGGGTGCTGCGGGGCGAGCCGGGCCACGGCCCGCACGAGCACGTCCAGTCCCTCATAGTCGACCACCGAGCTCACGGTCCCGACCAGGACGTCGTCCGGGTCCAGGCCCAGGTGCGCACGTGCCTCGGCCCGCCCGGGCGGTTCGGGGACGAAGGCCTCGTCGACGGCGTTGGGACACAGCCGGATGGATCCCGCGGGCACGCCCGCACCGAGCAGCCGGGCCCGCATCTGCTCGCCCAGGGTCACGACGGCGTCGGCGGCCCGGGCCGCCTCGTCCTCGCGAGCACGGAACTCACGGTAGTACTCGGAGTCCAGGGCCCCGGCCGGACGCGTGGCGGCCCAGCTGTCCGCCCGCTGGCCGCGGACCTCGTAGACCCAGGGCAGACCGTGGGCGCGGGCGACGGCGTCGACGACGAGGGCGTTCGTGAAGTGCGTGGTGGTGTGGAGCAGTGCCGGGCGCAACCGTTCGACCTCCGCCGAGAGCAACCGGGCGTGCTGGTCCAGGCGGGCGACGGCGTCCCGGGCCAGCGCGCCCGGCAGCAGCCGGCGGTAGTGCACCCCGTCCACCTCGTCCTCGCGCCGCGCCCACGGGATGCCGACCTCCACCGGGTACCCGGGGCGGGTGACGGCGTGGACGTCGAAGCCGGCACCGGCCAGTGACCTCAGGACACCGTGGCTGCGCTGGGCGTAGCCGCTGGTGGTGTGCGGCAGGGAACTCGTCAGCACGTGCAGGACCCGGCCGGGCACCGCGGGGGCGCCCCGGACGGGCCCGGGGTCGGGGCGGTGTCCGGCCAGCACGCGCCGTTCCGCCTCCAGCCGGGCGGCCAGGGCGCGGTTGCGCCCGTGGCGCCGGGCCAGGTCGACGGCACCCGTCACGTCACCGTGGTACAGGGCCACCCGGGCCGCCGCCGCGTGCCAGGGGGCCGTCCGGACGGCCTCGGGGACGGACGCCAGCAGGGCCCCGGCGGTCGCGGCGTCCCCGGAGCCCAGGGCCGCGGTCGCCATGACCGCGGCCCCCCGGGCCCCGGGTGCGCCGGCACCGTCCAGGGCGCGGCGCGCGGCGTCGTCGTGCCCGAGCACCTGGTGCCCGACGGCGGCCACGGCCCCGCCGGCGAACGTGCCGGTCCTCGTCAGCAGCCCGGCCACCGGCCGGGTGACGGAGTCCGGCAGGCGTCGGGACAGCTGCAGGGCGAACTGCACCGGGTCCTGGGACACCTCACCGCGGACGGTGCGCAGGGTGGCCCGGGCGTTGGCCAGCCAGGGGGTACCGGCTCCTCGCGTCACCGCTTGCGCCACTGCCCCCGGGTGTCCACGACCCGCTTGTCGGCCACGCGGTCGCCGAGCCCGGCGAAGGCCGTGTGGTCCACGAGCAGCACGATGATGTCGGCGGCCTGAACGGCCTCCTGCGTCTGGGCCAGGCGCAGGTTCTCGTACCCGGCCAGGGCGGCCGGCAGCTCGTCCACGTGCGGTTCCACCGCCAGGATCGTGGACCCGGTGAACTCCTGGGCCATCCTGGCGGTGATGCTCAGTGCCGGGGACTCGCGCAGGTCATCGATGTTGGGCTTGAACGCCAGCCCCAGCGCGGCGATCACCGGGGCCCGGCCGGTGGCGTTCTGCACGTCGAAGGCCTCGGCCTTGACCTGGCGCACCACCCACTCGGGCTTGGCGTCGTTGATCTCCCGGGCGCTGCGGATCAACCGGGCCTGGTCCGGGGCGGCATCGACGATGAACCACGGGTCCACCGCGATGCAGTGCCCGCCCACGCCCGGACCCGGCTGCAGGATGTTCACCCGCGGATGGCGGTTGGCCAGCTCGATGAGCTCCCACACGTCGATGTCCAGCTCGGCGCAGATCATCGACAGCTCGTTGGCGAAGGCGATGTTCACGTCCCGGAACGAGTTCTCCACGAGCTTGGCCAGCTCGGCGGTGCGGGTGTCCGTCAGCAGGATCTCACCCTGGCAGAACGTCTCGTACAGCGCCTTGGTGCGCTCGGCCGCCTCCGGGGTGGACCCGCCCACGATCCGGTCGTTGCTCACCAGCTCGGTCATCACCTTGCCCGGCAGCACCCGCTCCGGGCAGTGGGCGAACTGCAGCGAGCGCTGCCCGGCCAGGTCCGGGCGCTCGGCGTAGACCACCTGGGCCAGCTGCTCGGTGGCCCCGGGCGGGGAGGTGGACTCCAGGATGACCAGTTCCCCGCCGCGCAGCTGCGGGGCCAGCCCCCGGCCGGCGGCCTCGATGTAGGACAGGTCCGCGCTCTTGTCCGCGTGGAACGGGGTCGGCACGGCCACGATGTAGGCATCGGCCGCCGGGGTCTGCGTGCTGGCCGAGAGCAGGCCCTCGGAGACCGCCTTGCGCACGTAACCGTCCAGGTCCGGCTCCACGAACGGGACACTGCCGGCGTTGACCGCGTCGACCGTGCGCTGGGACACGTCCACGCCGTACACGCGGATCCCATTGCCGGCCAGCACGGCCGCCGTCGGCAACCCGATGTAACCCAGGCCGATCACGGCGACGCTGGAGATGTCTGTCATGTGAGAAGTCCTTCAGTCGGTGGAGCCGGGCGGCAGGCCACCCCGTGGGGCGCACCGTGGGACACGGTGTCCGCTGTTCGTGGGGGCCGGGGACCGCTGGCGAATCCGGTCAGAGGCGATTATAGGGTCTGGCCCCGGCGGTCCCGCGCATCACGGCCTGCCGGGCCAGCCCCACGAACCGCCGGCCCAGCTCGGGCAGGTCGGCGTTCCGGCGCACCCAGTCCCGGCCACGGTCGTCGACGGCGGTGCTCGCCGGATCGGCGGCGAGCCGGCGCCAGCAGGCGGCCAGGACCTCCGCGTCCGCGGGCACGAGAGTGGCGGCACCGGAGGACTCGAGCACCCGTGCGGCCTCGCCGGTGACCATCCCGGTGATGTGCCGGCCGACGGCGAGCAGTTCATAGGTCTTGGATGGGATCGTCCACTCGAAGCTGGGCCAGTCCGGGCGCAACGCGACCAGGCACGTGTCGGCCCACTCGTACTGTTCGCGCAGCCGGGCCCCGTGCACCGGCTCCAGCATCTGCGCGGGTCCGCCCAGCGAGTCGTTGAGGGCCGCGAGCGCCTCGCGCCGCGTCCCCGATCCGACCAGGCGCACGGTGATCCGCTCCGCACCGTCCCGCACCAGTGCGGCCGCGCGGATGACGGTCTCCAGCCCCTGGCTCTCTCCGTGGTTGCCCAGGTAGAGCACGTTGAGCTCCCCCGCCGCCCGCGCGCGCGCCGGCACGGACCGGAGCTGCCGCAGGGGCACGCCGTTGCCGACCACCTCCACCGGGGAGATGCCCCGCTCCACCAGGCGCTCGGCGAAGCCCTCGGTCACGGTCACCACGAGGTCGGCCGCCCGCTGGGTGCCGGTGACGAGGGACTCCATGATCCGGCTCAGGGCCCCCGCGGAGACCCCGGACTCCCGGGCCAGGTCCGGCCACGCGTCCCGCATCTCCACGATCAGCGGCACCCGGCGCAACCGGGAGAGGGTCCACCCCGCGACGACGGTCGGCAGGGCGGGCACGGTGATCACCAGCACGTCCGGCCGGTCGGCGCGCAGGGCCACCGGAACGGCGGCCAGGGCGTGGACGATGTGGCCCAGGAACCGGCCGTCGCGGCTGCCGGCCAGGGCGGGAAGCCGCAGGGTCCGCAGGATCCGTTCGCCGTGCGGTCCCCGGCGCCGACGGGCGTCGACGGCGGTGGTCCCGCCCGGCACCTGCGCGGGGTCGGCCGGCGGGGCCACCACGTCGACGTCCCAGCCCTCCTGGCGGAAGGCCTCGACGAAGGCGGTCCATCGCCGCTCGGGCGGGGTGCGTTCGGGCAGGTAGGAGTGCGTGATGAGCTGGACGCGCACGGGTCAGGACCCCACGCAGGGGTTGACCGGGACGACCGGCTCGGCAGAGGTCCCGCC
The DNA here is from genome assembly GCF_937871995.1 of uncultured Citricoccus sp. Classification (NCBI taxonomy): domain Bacteria; kingdom Bacillati; phylum Actinomycetota; class Actinomycetes; order Micrococcales; family Micrococcaceae; genus Citricoccus; species uncultured Citricoccus sp. The sequence goes on from NZ_CALMQR010000125.1 coordinate 17,787, forward strand.
CGGGGTCCCCGTGCCGCCGTCCCCGGGGGTCGGCGCGTCCGAGGTGCCCGGACCGCCGGTGGCGCCGGGTTCGTCCGTCCCGGTCGTCGCGGGAGCGGAGGACGGTTCGGCGGACGGCGCCGGGGAGGTGGCCTTGCCGGACGGCGTCGCGCCGCCGTCCGGGCCGTCCTGGCCCTCCTCGGTTCCGCCGGACAGGTACTCGTCCAGCTGGTCGTCCCGCAGGGCACGGCGCAACTCGGCCATGGCCTCCTCGTCCTGTTCCACGATCGAGGCACCGCCCGGGCCCTCGGTCGGGGACCCGTGCGGCACGGTGAACGTGTGGATGTCCCCGGAGCGGATCCCGTTGAGCTGGAGTCCGTAGCCGGCGATCGTGGCGGCGTCGAGGCCCTCGTCCACGGTGATGAACGGCACGATGGCGTTGATCACGTCCGTGAGTTTCTGGGGGTTGGCCAGCGTGTCCACGGTGAGGACCTGGTCCACCATGGCCGAGACGAACCGCTGCTGGTTGGCCACGCGCTCGAAGTCACCGCCCATGAAGGCCTTGCGCTCGCGCACGTAGCGCAACGCGTCCGCCCCCTGCAGCAGGATCTCCCCCTGCGGGAAGTACGAGGGATTGATCTGCCCGGAGGAGAAGGTGTTGGGGTTGCAGACCTGGACGCCTCCCACGGCCTCGGTCAGCCCGTTGAAGCCCTCGAAGTCGATCACGGCCAGGTGGTCGACGTTCACGCCCACGAGGTTCTCCACGGTCGCGGTCACCAGCGGGTAGCCGCCCAGGCCCAGCGCCGCGTTGATCTTGCGCTCTCCCTCGCCGGGGATCTCGACCCAGAGGTCGCGCACGAGGGACATGACGTAGACGTCCTGGCGGTCCTCCGGGACGTGGACGAGCATCATGGTGTCCGAGCGCTCCCCGTCCTCCCCCTTGTTCTCCGCCGTGTCCATGCCCTCGCCGCGCGAGTCGGACCCGAGCAGCAGCACGTTGAGGGCGCCGTCGTCGACCGCGGCCTGGGTGGCGATGCCCGCATCCACGGTCTGGCGCTTGTCGTTGAAGGCCGTGGCGATCGAGGCGACGTAGATGCCCACGACGACGAGCACGACCAGCACGAGGGCAGCGGCCACCAGGAGCGCGTTGCGGACGGTGTGGCGCCGCCGGGTGGGCTTGCGCACCTCGCGTCGGGGCGCGTACTGACCGGGGTCGGGTGAGGACACAGGGGTTTCCTAACGACTACAAGAGGATCCGTCCCATGCTAGCGCCCGCGCGGGACGACGGCGTGACTACCAGCGGGCCCGTCGCGGCACCGGTTGGCAGCGGGGACAGTATGCGGAGGACCGGTTCATGAACCGGTCCCGGACGATGATCGACTCGCGTCCCTGCCGGGCACAGCGGCGGCAGGGCTGCCCGGCCCGCCCGTAGACGTCGAGGGAGCGGTCGAAGTAGCCGGAGTCCCCGTTGACGTTGACGTAGAGCGAGTCGAAACTGGTCCCGCCCTGGGACAGTGCCTCCGCCATGACCTCGCGCACGGCCTCGAACAACCGCGACGACTCGGTGCGGTTCAGGGTCTCGGTGGGGCGGGCGTAGTGCAACCGGGCCCGCCACAGCGCCTCGTCCGCGTAGATGTTGCCGATGCCCGAGACGAGTGTCTGGTCCAGCATGGCGCGCTTGAGCCCGGTCCTGCGCAGCCGCAGCCGGCGATGCACCGCCTCCGGGTCGAAGACCGGGTCCATCGGGTCGCGGCCGATGTGGGCCACGGAGGCCGGCAGCAGCTGTCCGGGGCGGTCGGCCGCCTCGACGAGGGGGTCCAGGAACAGTCCGCCGAAGATCCGCTGGTCCACGAAGCGCAGCTCACGGGAGCGGTCCTCACCGTCTCCCGCGTCCTCGGCGGGCTCGAGCAGGAGCCTGATGCGCAGGTGCCGCGGTTCGGGGTCGCCGGGCTCGCTGACCAGCAGCTGTCCGCTCATGCCCAGGTGGGCGACCAGGGAATGCGCGTCCGGTCCGCGGTCCGCCAGGGGGATCCAGAGGTACTTGCCGCGCCGCTCGGGCACCGCCAGCCGCGCCCCGGTGAGCCGCTCGGCGAAGTCGGCCGGGCCGGCGTCGTGGCGGCGGGTGGACCGGGCGTCGAGCACCTCCACGGCCGAGACCGGCCGGCCGGCGGCCCAGCGTTCCAGTCCCCGGCGGACGACCTCGACCTCGGGCAGTTCAGGCACCGGCACCCGCCGGTGGTGCGCTGCGGGCCTGTGCCGCGGCGGACACCCGCTCCCAGGAGTTGGCGGCGGCCAGTCGTTCGGCCTCCTTCTTGGATCCGCCGGAGGCCGAGGCGTAGTCGACGCCGCCGATCACGAGGGTGGCGGTGAAGACCTTGTCATGGTCCGGACCGGTGGACTCCATGCGGTACTCGATAGCCCCCAGGTTCCCGCCGGCGGCGGCCTCCTGGATGAAGGTCTTCCAGTCCGTCCCGGCACCCATGGCCGAGGCGTCGTCGAGCAGCGGCAGCACGAAGCGGTGCACCAGCCCGTGCGCGGCCTCCAGGCCGAGGTCCACGTAGGCGGCGCCGATCAGCGCCTCCAGGGTGTCGGCGAGGATGGAGTCCTTGTCCCGGCCGCGGGTGCGCTTCTCCCCCTCGCCGAGCAGGATGGACGGGCCGACGCCGATGGACCGGGCCACGGACGCCAGGGCCCGGGTGGACACGACGGCGGCCCGCATCTTGGCCAGGTCGCCCTCGGCCAGGTCGGGGTGGGTGCGGTACAGGTGGTCCGTGACGACGAAGCCGAGCACGGAGTCGCCCAGGAACTCGAGGCGCTCGTTGGTGGGCAGCCCGCCGTGCTCGTAGGCGTAGGACCGGTGTGTCAGGGCAAGAGCGAGCGTCCCGGCGGCGATATCGACCCCGAGACGCTCGAGAAGGTCTTCAGTTGTCGCCCGGCCGGTCACGGCCGGCCGGTGCTCACCGGACGAACTGGGTGCCATGGGCACTCAGGCGTCGGCGACCTTGCGGCCCTTGTATTCCAGGAACAACGGCGTACCTGCGGAGTCGGTCACGACCTGGGCCTGGTGCGGCAGGCGGTAGGTGACGCGACCGTTCTCCACGGACTTCACCAGCGGGGGCACGGTGGCCTTCCACTGGGAGCGGCGGGCACGGGTGTTGGAACGGGACATCTTCCGCTTCGGAACTGCCACGGCTATCTCTCTTCTGTCTCGTCGGATGAGGTCTTCTGGTCCGGACCGGCGGTGCCGGCCTCGGCTGGGTTGGTCAGTGCAGCCAGCGCCGCCCAGCGCGGATCCAGCTGTTCGTGGGCGTGGTCCGCGGGCGCGTCATCCAGTCGGATGCCGCAGTCGGGGCACAGGCCCTGGCACTCGTCCCGGCACACCGGCTGGAACGGCAGGGCCGTCACCACGGCGTCCCGGAGGACGGGTTCCAGGTCCACGGTCTCGTGGACCACCAGGCGCTCTTCGTCGCTGTCACCCTCGGGGGCGGCAGTGAGGAACAGCTCCTGCAGGTCAACGGTGATCCCGTCCCGGATCGGGTCGAGGCAACGACTGCACTCGCCCACCAGCTCGGCATGCGCCTCGCCGGTGACCAGAATGCCTTCGTGGACCGATTCCAGACGCAGCTCGACGTCCACGGGAGCATGCTCCGGGATGCCGATGAGCGGAGTGGACAATGCCCCGGGGGCCGGCCACTGCTCCTCCAGGGTCCTCATGGACCCCGGGCTGCGTACCAGGTCCTTGACGGATACCACCCACGCGCCGCTGGCAGCCGGGGACGATGACGCGGACATCAGCATTCCTTCCGGATGGACAGTAGACGACGGTTCGGATCCCCCCCAACGAGGAATCCGGGCAGGGAAGAACCCGCAGGACCGGCTCACCAGTCTAGCGGTTCGGCCCCATCGGTCCAAATGACGTACCGGTCCCCGCCCGCGAGGACGCGGGCGGGGACCGGGCGTCCGCGGCGCGGGGACGGCTGAGGTGCCCGGGAGCGGGTCAGATGGACGCGGCGAAGTCCTTGAGCCAGGGGCGCAGTTCGGGTCCCAGGTCCTCGCGGGCGCTGGCCAGCTCGATGACGGCCTTGAGGTAGCTGAGCTTGTCCCCGGTGTCGTAGCGCTTGCCGCGGAACACCACGGCGTGGACCCCGAAGCCCTCCCCGGTGCCCTCGGCGAGCACCTGGAGGGCGTCGGTGAGCTGGATCTCGTTGCCCCGGCCGGGGCCGGTGCGCCGCAGGATCTGGAACACCACCGGGTCCAGGACGTAGCGGCCGATGACGGCCAGGTTGGACGGGGCGTCCTCCGCGGAGGGCTTCTCCACCAGCCCGGTCACCTTAACCACGTCCTCCGGTCCGCCCTCCACGGCGGTGACCTCGGCGACCCCGTAGGCCGAGATGTTCTCGCGCGGGACCTCCATCAGGGCGATGACGGAACCGCCCTTGGCCTGCTGGACGTCGATCATCCGCTGGAGCAGGTTGTCGTTCTCGTCGATGAGGTCGTCGCCGAGCAGCACCGCGAACGGCTCCTCGCCCACGTGCTGGGCGGCGCACAGCACGGCGTGGCCCAGGCCCTTGGGATCGACCTGGCGGATGAAGTGGATGTCCCCGAGGTTGGTGGCCTCCTGGATCTTGTCCAGCTTGGAGAAGTCCCCCTTGAGCTCCAGGGTGCGCTCCAGGGCGGGTACCCGGTCGAAGTGGTCCTCCAGCGCCCGCTTGGACCGGCCCGTGACCATCAGCACGTCGTCCAGGCCCGCCGCCCGCGCCTCGGAGATCACGTACTGGATGGCGGGCTTGTCCACCACCGGGAGCATCTCCTTGGGCATCGCCTTGGTGGCCGGCAGGAAACGGGTGCCCAGGCCGGCGGCCGGGATGACGGCCTTGTGGGTGCGGGGATTCTTGGAACGGGAAGTCATGGGGGCAGGATAACCCGGCCAGGTGACCGGCACGGTGACGGATGGCGCCGGATGACCGCCGGGGGCGTCCGGCCGCCGGGGCCGTCAGGGCCGCCGGCGCCTCAGGGCTCGGCCAGCCGGCGCATCACGGCCCGGGGGACGAACTCGGAGATGTCACCGCCGAGCTGGCCGACCTCCTTGATGAGGGAGGAGGACAGGTGGGCGTAGCGCCCGTCCGAGGGCAGGAACACGGTCTCCACACCGGTCAGGTGGCGGTTCATCGCGGCCATCGGCATCTCGTAGTTCAGGTCCGTGGTGTTGCGCAGGCCCTTGATGATGGCATTGGCCCCGGCCTTGCGGCAGAACTCCGCCAGCAGCCCCTCCCCCATCGGCACCACGGAGATCCCCTGCAGGGACGAGACGGTCTCCCGGATCATCTCGATGCGGGTCTCCGGGTCGAAGCGGTGGCTCTTGGCGTAGTTGGTGGACACCGCCACGATGACCTCGTCGAAGAGGTTGCTGGCGCGCGCGATCACCTCCACGTGCCCGTTGTGCAGGGGGTCGAAGGATCCTGGGCAGACGGCGCGACGCATGCACCGAACATACTATGGAGCACCATGGGAACCACAGCGCCCGCCCGAGGCCCGCAACCTGACGACACGGGGCCCACGCGGCACCCGTCCACGACCCGGGACGGACGCCCCGAGCCCTGGCGGCGCACCGCCGCGGCGGCGGGGCTGCTGGCCGGAGGCGTCCCCACGCCCACCGTCTTCGAGGCCATGACCGCACTGGCCACCCGGCACGGGGCCGTGAACCTCGGCCAGGGCTCCCCGGACGAGGACGGGCCGGCATGGATCCGCGACCGTGCCGCCGAGGCGATCCGCACCGGCGCGGACCGGGCCAACCAGTACGCCCCGGGGTTGGGCCTGCCCGTCCTGCGGCAGGCGGTCAGCGCCCACCAGCGGCGCCACTACGGCCTGGAACTGGACCCGGACCGGCAGGTCCTGGTGACCACGGGAGCCACCGAGGGCATCGCGGCCGCCCTGCTGGCCCTCGTCGGCCCGGGCGACGGGGTGGTGGCCTTCGAGCCGTACTACGACTCCTACGCGGCCATGACGGCGCTGGCCGGTGCCCGGTTCACGGCCGTCCCGCTGCGGCCCCCGCACTTCCTGCCGGAGCCGGAGGCCCTGGAACGCGCCCTCGGCCCGGACACCCGTGTGGTGGTCCTCAACACCCCCCACAATCCCACGGGTGTGGTCCCGGACCCGGTGCTGCTCGGCCGGCTCGTCGAGGTCTGTGCCCGGCACGGGGTCCTGATCCTGTCCGATGAGGTCTACGAGCACCTGGTGTACGACGGCCGGCACCACCCCGTCTCGGCCGTCCCCGGGGCGTGGGAGCGGACCCTGACCGTGTCCTCGGCCGGCAAGAGCTTCTCGCTGACCGGGTGGAAGGTGGGCTGGGTGACCGGGCCGGCCGAACTGGTGGCGGCCGTGCGGGCGGTCAAGCAGTTCCTCACCTACTCCACGGGCCCGGCCTACCAGTCGGCCATCGCCGGGGCCCTGGCCGACGGCGACGTCTTCCTCGCCGGCCAGCGGGACCGCTTGCGTGCCTCCCGCGACCGGCTGCTCGCCGGGCTGGGGGCGGCAGGCCTCGATCCGGTCGTGCCCGCCGCGGGCTACTTCACGGTGACCGACCTGTCCGCCGTGGGCCTGGACGATGCCGCGGCGGCCACCGAGGCGCTCGCCGCCCGGGCCGGCGTCGTGGGCATCCCGGTGAGTGCGCTGTGCACACCCGGCCCCGGGACCGGTGGCCCGGAGGGCACCGCCGGTGGTCCCGACGACGGCGACGGAGACGGTGCGCGCCGCTTGCGGTCCTGGATGCGCTGGGCGTTCTGCAAGCCGATGGACACCATCGAGGACGCGGTGCGCCGGCTCGCGGCACTGCCGGCGGTCTCAGCCGGCTGAGTGCCCCGCGCCGTCCCCGGCGCCAGCGTCGGGGTCGCCGGACGCCGTATCGTCCGGGCCGAGACAGTAGTACAGCACCGTCTCCCCGTAGGTCCGTGCCTCGAGCACCTCGATCCCCGCGGGCCACTCGGGCTCGACGGACCGGACGGATCGCTCGAGCACCAGCAGGCCCCCGGGGGCCATCACCGCCGCGATCCGCTCCAGGGTCGCGGTCAGCGCCGGCCCCTCCAGCGGGTACGGCGGATCGGCCAGCACCAGGTCCCAGGGCCCGGCACCGGCAGGCCCGGACAGGACCTGGTCGACGGCCCCGACGGCCACCTGGACCACGTCACGGCCCAGCCGGTGGTTCACGGCCGCGGCGTTCTTCCGGCACACCCCGGCGGCCCGGCGGTCCCGCTCCACCAGCAGGACCCGTGCGGCCCCGCGGGAGGCGGCCTCGCCACCGAGCGCCCCCGAGCCGGCGAACAGGTCCACCACGGCCGTCTCCTCCAGCCAGCCGCGCGCCGCGAGCCACGAGAACAGCGCCTCCCGCGTGCGGTCGGTGGTCGGCCGGGTCCCGTCCCCCGGCACCGATGACAACTGCAGTCCACCGGCCTGGCCGGCGATGATCCTGGGCATATGCGTCCCTCAGCCCTTCTCCAGGTAGTCGCCGCTTCCGACGTGCCCGGCCTCCCAGGCGGCAACGGCCGCGGCCAGCGCCGGGTGGCCCTCCAGCGTCCCGTCGGGGCCCTGGTGGTCCTCGATCCAGCCTGCGGCGAGGTCGATCAGGTCGGCGTGACGCAGCACCTTGAGCACCTTCAGCCGGCTCCCCCCGTGCTGGGCCGCACCGAGGATGTCGCCCTCCCCCCGCTGCATCACGTCGGCCCGGGCGATCTCCAGCCCGTCCTGGGTGCCGGCGACCACCTCGAGGCGTTCCACCGCCGGGTGACCGTCCGGCAGGCGGGTCGCCAGCAGGCAGATGGACGGGGCGGTGCCCCGCCCCACCCGGCCACGCAACTGGTGGAGGGTGGACAGGCCGAACGCGTCGGCGTCCAGGATGGCCATCACGGTGGCGTTGGGCACGTCCACGCCCACCTCGATCACGGTGGTGGCCACGAGCACGTCGACCTCACCCGCCACGAACCGGCCCATGGCCTCTGCCTGCGCCTGCTGGTCCTGCCGCCCGTGGAGACCGGCGATCCGTGCACCCCGCAGCGCGGGCAGCTCCCGCAGCCGGGGCACCATGTCCTCCACCGCGGCGTCGTGACGACGGTCGCGGGACGCGGCCGCGCCGCCGTCCCCGTCTGCCTCGTCGGCCGCGCCGGCGTCGGTCGGGTCGATCTTGGGACAGACCACGAAGGCCTGGTGGTCGGCGGCCACCTGCTCGGCGATCACCTCCCACACCCGGGCGATGATCCGCGGGCCGTGGGCCATGCGGGCGACGTGGGTGGCCACCGGCTGCCGTCCCGAGGGCAGCCCCGGGAGCACGGTCAGGTCGAGGTCACCGAACACCGTCATGGCCACGGACCGCGGGATCGGGGTGGCGCTCATGACCAGCAGGTGGGTTCCGGGGTTCGCCCGGCGCAACGCCTCGCGCTGGTCCACGCCGAAGCGGTGCTGCTCGTCCACCACGGCCAGCCCCAGGTCGGCGAACTGGACGGTGCCGGAGAACAGCGCGTGGGTGCCCACCACCAGCCCCGCCTGGCCGGAGGCGATCTTCAGCAGGGCCTCGCGGCGGGCGGCGGCGGGCATGGAGCCGGTCAGCAGCACCACCTCGGTGGCGGGTCCGTCCGGTGCGTCGAGCCGGCCGGCCCGCCCCAGGGGGCCGAGGACGGACACCAGCGAGCGGTGGTGCTGGACGGCCAGCACCTCGGTCGGGGCCACCAGCGCGGCCTGGCCGCCGGCGTCGACCACCTGGAGCATGGCACGCAGCGCCACGAGCGTCTTGCCGGAGCCGACCTCGCCCTGCAGCAGCCGGCTCATGGGATGGTCGCGGGACAGGTCCGCGGACAGCACCTGGCCGGCGGAGACCTGGCCGGCGGTCAGGGTGAACGGCAGGCGTCGGTCCAGCGCGGACCGCAGGCCCTCCTCGACCGCGGGCCGGGCCACCGCCCGGTGGGCGGCGCTGGCGTGCCGGCGCACGGCCAGTGCACCCTGCAGCACGAGCGCCTCGTGCAGGGCGAACCGGCGGCGCGCCCGGTGGGCGTCGCGCACCTCCACGGGCCGGTGGATGTCCCGGTACGCCTGGGCCAGGGACGGCAGGGGGACGCCGTCGTCCGCGGCGTCCTCAAGCAGGGCGGCCGGCACGGGATCCTCGACGCCGGCCCAGTCCAGGGCGTCCAGCACGGTGGACACGGAACTGCGCAGCACCCAGCTGGGGACCTTCGCGGTGGCCGGGTACAGGGGAACCGGGGCGAGGTCCTCCCGGTCCGGTTGCTCGGAGTCGTCCAGCACCGAGAAGTCCGGGTTGTTCAGGGTCAGCTCACCGCGGTAGAGGGCCGTCTTGCCGTGGAACATCGCGCGCAGCCCGGGCTTGAGGCGGCGCTGGGCGTCGTAGCCGTTGAAGAAGGCCATGTCGAGGCTGGCCGGACGTGAGGTGTCGTCGTCCGTCACGGTGACGTCCACGATGAAGCCGCGCCGGGAGTGCATCGGACGCCTGCTGGCGGACACCACCCGGGCGACCACCGTGACCTGCTCGCCCACGGGCAGGGAGGCGATGGCGGTCATCTCCCCGCGCTCGATCCAGCGGCGCGGGAAGTGCTCCAGGAGATCCCGGGCCGTCCGCAGGCCCAGCTCCCGCTCCAGGCGCTGAGCGGTCTTGCCGCCCAGGAGCCGTTCCAGCGGCTGGTCGAGCGGGTCGGGGCTCACCCGGACTGCCCCGGATCCTGCAGCGGGGTGACGACCAGGTTCTCCGGGGTGCCGGCCTTGCGGACCAGCGCCTCGGCGGAGGCGTGGTCGTCCACGTGCACGTGCAGTCGCCAGCGGACGGGCCCCTCGCCGTCGGCCGGGGCGTCCACCGGGCTCATGATCACGGAGTCACCCACCTCGTTGAGCTCGAAGCGCAGCGTCGCGGCGGTCAGCGGGTCCAGGGAGATGCTGCACATCAGTTCGTAGCCGACCGGCGACTCCCTGCCCTGGTGGATGTGCGGGTCCCCCGCGGAGAATCCGTGCAGGCCATCCAGCAGTCCGGGGTCGATGCCGGTGCCCAGGACGGTGGCCCGCAGTGAGTCCAGCACCAGCAGCAGCCCCAGGCCGCCGGCGTCCACCACATGGGCCTCGGCCAGTGCGGGCAACTGGCCCTCGGTGTTCACCACGGCCTGCCACGCGGCGTCCACCACCGCGTCCAGGGCGTTGCCGAGTTCCTTGCGGCCCCGGAGCTGGTCGTCGGGCAGGTCGGCGTGCCGGGAGACGTACTCGGAGGCCGCCCGGGAGGCCGTGGCGAGCACCGTCAGCATGGTGCCCTCCTGGGGGTCGGACAGGGCGGCCCAGGCGCTGGCCCGGGCGCGGTCCAGCGCCACGGCGAGGGAGGGCGCGGTCATCCGCTCATGACCGGTCAGCGGTTCGGACATGCCGATGAGCATGACGGCCAGCAGGGTGCCCGAGTTGCCCCGGGCCTGGTCCAGGGCCGCGCGTCCGGCGATGGACAGCGCCTCCCCGACGTCGTCCGCGGACCGGTCCTCGAGGGCTGCCCGCGCGGCACGGACCGTCCCGTAGAGGTTGGTGCCGGTGTCCCCGTCCGGGACCGGGAAGATGTTGATGGCGTCCATCCGGTCCGAGGCGTTGCCCAGGGCGGTCTCCGACAGGGCGAGCCACCGGTGCACCCGGGAGGTGGCCCGGGGGGACTGTGCCTCCTCCGTCATGCCGGGTACCTCAACGCAACCGCATGTCCGTCAGCGCCTTCTGGCCGTTCCGGTCACTGGACTCGGCGGATCCGCGGCCACCCTGGGCGCGCCGGCTCGAGGTCGGCTCCACGACGTCGGACTGATAGGCGTACTGGTAGGCGTAGTAGGTGCCGCGCTGGTTCGGCACGCGGGTCAGGACCAGGCCCAGCAGGCGCGCGTCCACGGACTCCAGGCTGTCCAGCCCGCCCTGCAGCTGTTCGCGGTGCACGTAACCGTCCACGCGCGTGACGAGCATGACGCCGGAGGCCATCGCGGCCAGGACCGTGGGATCGGTGACCGGCTGCAGCGGAGGTGCGTCGAGCAGGACCATGTCGTACCGGCCCTCGAGCTGGTGCATGAGCCGCCGCATGGCGTCCGAACCGAGCAGTTCCGAGGGGTTCGGCGGGATCTCACCCGAGGTGAGCACGTCCAGCTCGCCGTCCGGCCCCCACGGCTGGATGGCGTCCTCGAGGTCGATCTGGCCCGACAGGACGGTGGACAGCCCGACGGCCCCCTCCAGGCCCAGCGTCTTGGCCACTCGCGGACGGCGCAGGTCGGCATCGATGACCAGCACGCGGCTTCCGGACTCGGCGAGCATGATGCCCAGGTTGCAGGCGGTGGTGGTCTTGCCCTCGCCCGGGATCGGGGAGGTCACGACCACGGACTGGGTGCCGCCGTCGACGTTCGTGAACTTCAGGTGGGTGCGCAACTGGCGGTAGTTCTCGGCCCGCGGGTCGAACTGGTCGTCCAGGGAGATGATGGCCTCGTCCTCGGCGTCCTTGTGGTCGGCGAAGGCACCGAGCACCGGGGCGTCCGTGACCCGCTCGACGTCCTCGCGGCTGCGGATACGGGAGTCCAGCAGGCTGCGCAGCAGGGCGAAGGCGACGCCGAGCGCGGCACCGACCACGAGGCCGAGCACCAGGTTGAGCGCCACGCGGGGGCTGGACGGGGACACCGGCACGTCCGCGCTCTCCACGACGGACAGGTCCACCAACGGGTCGCCACCCCCCTCGGGATCCTCGACCGCGTAGACGGTGGCGATCAGGGACTCGGCCACCGCGTTGGCGATCTCGGCCGACCGGGCCGGATCCTCTTGGCTCGCGGACAGGTTGATCAGCACCGTCTGCGGCGGGGCGGTGGCCTCCACGGTCGCGGCGAGCGCCGTGGGGCTGGCGTCCAGGCCCAGCTCGTCGATGACCGGCTGCAGCACGCGCGGGCTCTTGGCCAGGGTGACGTAGGACGTGACGCGCTTCTCCGAGAAACTGGAGCCCTGCAGGATGTCAGTGGCGGTCTCCCCCGAGTTCACCGCGACGAAGATCTGGGTCCGCGCCGTGTAGGTGGGCTTCGTCAGCGCCGTGGCGCCGGCCGCGACGGCGACGCCCAGGAGGGTGATCAACAGAATCGACAGCCAATTGTTCCGCAGGATCCGGATGTAGTCGCGCAGGTCCAAGTCGCGATCCTTTCTGGTTGGTCCCGGTCACCGACCGGTTCGATACGACGCCATCTCGCCCTGGCCCAACGCTGGGCCGGTGGTCGCGATTGCCTGTACGTCCGGCCAGGCGGCCGATTGTCCCCGCACCCGGCCGACGCCAGGGGTCGGCAGCGTGAACATGTCGGCGTCGCCGGACCGGAGGTCTGTCATGGTCCTCCCCCGGCCGGCCAACGTGCCGACGGTGGGGGAATCGTCCATGGTCAGGTAGGGGGATAGCTCCGTGACCACATCGGTGATCCTACCCGGAGTTCCCGTCACCACCGGCGTCAGGAACGCGGGGTCGATCGCTCGCGGGGGGCAGGGCCGATCCGTCACCCGGACCTCACCGCATCCGGCGGTCGAGGCCACGTCGGGGAGATGTCCCACCGTCTCGGCGTCACGGCGCACAGGGTGGGACAAGGGGGTCCTCCGCGATCGGGCTGGGTCGGCATGTCGGTGGAGAGCGCACACCTGGGGACCCGGCCCGGGACGACCCCCCTCTTCCGCGGCGCTGGGAACCATGCTACGTCACGGTCACGGCCAGCCGTCGTAGGCTGGGTGGATGCTTTCGCGCGGTGTTGACTCCGAGGTTCGCGTCCGATCCGCCGGTTCCGGCGGTCCGGCCCAGGCCGGTCTCCCCTGCCGTCCCGCGGGGCGGCCGCGCGCCGCCGGGCGCCGGAACGCCGCGCTCGGCGTGGGGATGGTGGCCGCCGGCCTCCTGGTGACCGGTTGTGCCGCGCCGGTGGCCGACGTCGAGCCCGCCCCGGAGGCCACTGACCCGGTGTGCGCCGAGGCCATGGTGGCCCTGCCGGACGCCGTCGCCGGCCTGGACCGGCGCGAGACGGACAGCCAGGCCACGGCGGCCTGGGGCGAGCCCTCGGCCGTGATCCTGCGCTGCGGGGTCCCGACCCCCGGGCCGACCACCGAACACTGCGTGACCGCCAACGGGGTGGACTGGGTGACCCGGGACGACGGCGAGTTCTGGACGCTGACGACCTACGGGCGCACGCCGGCGGTCGAGGTGCTGTTCGACGACACCCGTGCCGCCTCGAGCTCGGTCATGGTGGACCTGGCCCCGGCCGTCTCGAGGATCCCGGCGACCGGGGGCTGCACGTCGGCGCCCACGGAGACCATTCCGGCGACGCCCGGACCGACCGGGTAGCGCGGGCCGACGGGGTGGTGCGGGCCGGCGTGGACGCTAGTGCAGGCCGGTCCCGCGCTCCACGGCCAGGGTGATCAGTTCGTCGATGAGCTCCCGGTAGCCCAGGCCTGAGCGCTCCCACATGGCCGGGTACATGCTGATCGGCGTGAACCCCGGCATCGTGTTGATCTCGTTGATCACGAACCGCCCGTCCGGGGTGTAGAAGAAGTCCACGCGGGACAGGCCCTCCGCGTCCACGGCCTCGAAGGCCCGCACGGCCAGCTCCTGGACCTCGGCGATGGCGGCCTCCGGCAGGTCCGCGGGGCAGGACAGGTCCGCTGCCGTGTCGTCCTGGTACTTGGCCTGGAAGTCGTAGAACTCGTGCTGCTGGGCTCCGGCGTGCACCACGATCTCACCCGGCAGGGAGGCCCGGGGACGGTCCGTGCCGTGGCCGTCCAGCACGGCGCACTCGATCTCCCGGCCGGCGATCCCCGCCTCCACGACGACCTTGGGGTCCAGCTCCCGGGCGACCCCGACGGCGGTGCGCAGGCCCTCGCGGTCGGTCACCCGGCTGATCCCCATCGACGACCCGGCGCGGGCGGGCTTGACGAACAGCGGGTAGCCCAGGGCCTCGGCCCGGTCCAGGGCCCGTTCCGGGGCGGTCAGCCACTGCCGGTCGGTGATGGTCTCCCAGGGTCCCACCGCGAGCCCGGCGGCCTGGAAGGCGATCTTCATGAAGTGCTTGTCCATCCCGACGGCGGAGGCGAGCACGCCGGGGCCCACGTAGGGCACGTTGGCCATCTCCAGCATGCCCTGCAGGGTCCCGTCCTCCCCGAAGGGGCCGTGGAGCAGGGGGAACACCACGTCGATGGGCCCGTGGGACTCGGCATCGGTGGCGGACGTCAGTTCGTGTCCGCCGTCCGGGGTGGCCCCCAGCACGAGGGGCTGGTCCGGTTCCGGGACGGAGGGCAGCTCGGTGCCGGTCAGGTTCCACTGGGCGGTGTCCGCGGCGACCGCCGACCAGCGGCCCTGCGTGGTGATGCCCACGGGCACCACCTCGTACTTCTCCGGGTCCATGGCGTTCAGGACACCGGCGGCCGTGATGCAGCTGATGGGGTGCTCGGAGGAGCGGCCGCCGAACAGCACAAGCACGCGCAACCGGCCGTCCCGGCCCGAACCCGGGCAGTGCTTGTCTCCGACGCTGCCGGGACGGAGGGCTGGGTCCTGGGTCAATGTCGTCCTTCCGGTTTGAGGTCGCGGGCCAACAGGAGCCCCGCGAGGGTGTCGACGTCGAGTCTGCCAGCGATGACGGCGTTGATCGCCTCGCTGATGGGCATCTCCACGCCGTGTCGGCGCGCGAGGTCCACCACGGCCGAGACCGACTTCATGCCCTCGGCGGTCTGGCGCAGCCGGGCCGTGGTGGCCGCGACGTCGAGCCCCTGTCCGAGGAGCCGGCCGGCGCTGCGGTTGCGGGACAGGGGCGAGGCGCAGGTGGCCACCAGGTCCCCCAGGCCGGCCAGTCCGGACAGGGTCTCCGCCCGGCCGCCGAGCCGCACGGCCAGGCGTGAGGTCTCGGCCAGTCCGCGCGTGATGATCGACGCCTTGGAGTTGTCGCCGAGGCCCTGTCCGTCGCAGATGCCGACGGCCAGGGCGATCACGTTTTTGACGACCCCGCAGATCTCCACGCCGACCACGTCCGTGTTCGTGTAGGGCCGGAAGTAGGGGCCGTAGACCCGTTCGGCGACCCAGGCGGCGGTCCCGGGCGAGGCCGAGGCGACGACGGTCGCCGTCGGTTCCTCGCGCGCGATCTCGAGGGCCAGGTTGGGTCCCGAGACCACGGCGAAGCGGTCCGCGGCCAGGCCGAGCCCCTCGGCGCACAGCTCGCTCATCCGCGCGTCGGAGCCGCGCTCCAGCCCCTTCACGAGGGAGACCACGACGGCGTCCGGGGCCAGGTGCGCACGGATCTCGGGCAGGTGCCCGCGGACCTCCTGGGCGGGGATGGCCAGCACCATGCCGGCGCCCGCCACGGCCGCGGCGAGGTCCGTGGTCGCGGTCAGCGCCTCCGGCAGGTCGATGTCCGGCAGGTAGTCCGGGTTGCGGTGCGCGGCGTTGATGCCGGCGGCCACGTCCGGGCGGCGCGCCCAGAGCACGATCTCCGGATCGGCGAGGCCGCGCTCGGCGGCGCTGTCTGCCAGCACCTTGGCGAAGGTCGTCCCCCAGCTGCCGGCACCGACGACGGCGATCCGTTCGCTGCGGGGGGTCTCGGGTGCCGGGCCTGCCGGGGCGCGGTCCGCCGCGACCGGGGGCCCGCCCGGCGTGCGGGAACCCGTCATGCCTGGACCGTCTCCCGCTGGCCGGTCCGCGGGTTCCAGCGCCCCTCGGGTGCCTTGTCCCCGCGCAGGACCTCCAGCTCGGAGGAGATGGCGGACATGATGCGTTCGCTCGCGGTCTCCAGCACGGCCCGGGTCAGCGGCGCCTCCCGCAGGTCGTCCAGGGACACCGGCGTGCCGACACGGATCCTGCCGGTGTGGCGGGGCCGCACGGAGGGCACCGTGGCGGTCTGCGGCAGGACCTCCTGGATGCCCCACTGGGCCACCGGGATCACCGGGACCCCGGTCTTCAGGGCGAGCCGGGCCGCCCCGGTCTTGGCCTTCATCGGCCACAGGTCGGGGTCGGAGGTCAGCGTGCCCTCCGGGTAGATGATGATGGCCCCGCCCTGGGCGAGGACGGCGTCCGCGGCCAGCAGGGAGTCGTTCCCGCCGCGGGAGCGGTCGACCGGGATCTGCCGCATGGCGGTGAGCAGCCCGCCGATCACCGGCAGCTGGAACAGTTCGGACTTCGCCAGGAAGTGCGGGAGGTGGCCCTGCTTGTACACGAAGTGGCCCATGGCCAGCGGGTCCAGGTTGGACACGTGGTTGGCGCAGACGATGAAGCCCGAGTCCGGGATGTTCTCGGTGCCCTGCCACTCCTTGGCCATGATGGCGTTGAGTCCGGGACGGACCAGGAGGGACGCGGCGAAGTACCCGGCGCGGAGCCCGGCTGGTGCGGTCAAGACAGTCTCCTAGCGGCTGATGCGGCTGAGCTCGACGTCGGCGCCGAGGCCGGTCAGCTTGTCCATGAACTTCTCGTAGCCCCGGTTGATGATCTCGATGCCGGTGGCCTGCGAGGTGCCCTTGGCGGCCAGGGCCGCGATGAGGTGCGAGAACCCGCCGCGCAGGTCCGGGATGTCGAAGTCCGCCCCGTGCAGCTCGGTGGGTCCGGAGATCACGGCCGAGTGCAGGAAGTTGCGCTGCCCGAAGCGGCACGGCACCGAGCCCAGGCACTCCCGGTGCAATTGGATCGAGGCGCCCATGCGTACCAGGGCGTCCGTGAAGCCGAATCGGTTCTCGTACACGGTCTCGTGGACGATCGACACCCCTTCCGCCTGCGTCAGGGCGACCACCAGGGGCTGCTGCCAGTCGGTCATGAATCCCGGGTGGACGTTGGTCTCGAGCACCAGCGGCTTGAGCGCGCCGCCGCCGTGCCAGAAGCGGATGCCCTCGTCGTCGACGTCGAACTCCCCGCCAATCTTCCGGTAGGTGTTCAGGAACGCCGTCAGGTCACGCTGCATCGCGCCCTCGACGTAGATGTCGCCCTGGGTGACCAGCGCGGCGGAGGCCCAGGAGGCGGACTCGTTGCGGTCCGGGATGGCGCGGTGGTTGAAACCGGAGAGCTTGCTGACGCCCTCGATCCGGATGGTCCGGTCGGTCTGGACGGTGATGATCGCGCCCATCTTCTGCAGGACGGCGATCAGGTCGTGCACCTCGGGCTCGACGGCCGCGCCCTTGAGCTCCGTGATGCCCTCGGCCTTGACGGCGGTCAGCAGCACCTGCTCGGTGGCCCCCACGGAGGGGTAGGGCAGCTCCAGCTTGGCGCCGGTCAGTCCCTTGGGCGCGGAGATGTGGATGCCGCCGGGACGCTTCTCCACGACGGCCCCGAAGCTGCGCAGCACCGTGAGGTGGAAGTCGATCGGCCGGTCGCCGATCCGGCAGCCGCCGAGGTCCGGGATGAACGCCTCCCCGATCGAGTGCATCAGCGGCCCGCAGAAGAGGATGGGGATGCGGGAGTCCCCCGCGTGGGCGTCGATCTCCGAACTCGTGGCGGACTTGGTCTGCGCCGGGTCCATGGTCAGGTCACCCGAGACCGGGTCCTTGCTGACCTTCACGCCGTGCACGGAGAGCAGTCCGGTGACGATGTCCACGTCCCGGATCTCGGGGACGTTGCGCAGCACGGACGGCTTGTCGCCCAGCAGTGAGGCCACCATGGCCTTCGGCACCAGGTTCTTGGCGCCCCGGACGCTGACGCGCCCCTCGAGCGGCTTGCCGCCGTTGATCGTCAGCAGATTTCCCATAGACAGTGGACATCCTCCGTGGCCCGCCGGGTCGGGCCGTAGCTTCGTGATGGATCCACTGGGGTGGTTCGCCCGGGGGCGCGGATCCGCATCCCAGCATACGGCCCGAAGAGGGGTCAGGCCGTGCGTGCGGGCAGCGTGGCGGGCTTGAACGGGGGCCTGGCGGCCTCGAAGGCGGAGATCTCGGCCTCTGTGCGCAGGGTGAGGCCGATGTCGTCCAGCCCCTCCATGAGCCGCCACCGGGTGTAGTCGTCCAGCTGGAACCCGGCCGTCACGGCGCCGCAGCTGACGGTGCGGCCCTGCAGGTCCACGGTGACCTCGGTGCCCGGGTGGTTCTCGAGCTCCTTCCAGATCAGCTCGATGTCCTGCTGGTCCACCTCGGCGGCCACGAGGCCCTGCTTGCCGGCGTTGCCGCGGAAGATGTCCGCGAAGCGCGCCGAGAGCACGGCCTTGAAGCCGTAGTCCTTCAGCGCCCACACGGCGTGCTCGCGCGAGGATCCGGTGCCGAAGTCCGGGCCGGCCACCAGCACGGACCCGGAGTTATACGGCTCACGGTTCAGGACGAATTCCGGGTCCTTGCGCCAGCCGGCGAAGAGGGCGTCCTCGAAACCGGTCCGGGTGATGCGCTTGAGGTAGACGGCCGGGATGATCTGGTCCGTGTCCACGTTGGACTGCTTGAGCGGGACACCGATTCCGGTGTGACGGGCGAACGGTTCCATGATCAGGCCTCCTGGAACTGGGACTGACCGGCGGTCAGGTCGGACGGGGATGAGAGCGTGCCGCGGATGGCGGTGGCGGCCGCGACCACCGGGGAGACGAGGTGCGTCCTGCCCCCCTTGCCCTGGCGGCCCTCGAAGTTGCGGTTGGAGGTGGACGCGCAGCGCTCCCCCGGTGCCAGCTGGTCCGGGTTCATGCCCAGGCACATGGAGCAGCCGGCGAAGCGCCACTCGGCGCCGAAGTCCTTGAAGACCCGGTCCAGGCCCTCGGCCTCGGCCTGCAGGCGCACCCGCGCCGAGCCCGGGACGACGATCATCCGCACGTCCTCGTCCTTGGCCTGCCCCTTGATGATGGAGGCGGCGGTGCGCAGGTCCTCGATGCGGGAGTTGGTGCAGGACCCGAGGAAGACCGTGTCCACCCGGATGTCCTTCATGGGTGTCCCGGGCCTCAGGTCCATGTACTCCAGCGCCCGTTGCGCGGCGGCCTGGGCGTTGGGATCCTCGAACTGCTCCGGGGAGGGCACGGTGTCACTGAGGGACACGCCCTGGCCCGGGTTCGTGCCCCACGTGACGAAGGGCTCGAGCGTGTCGGCGTCGAGGAACACCTCGGCGTCGAAGCTGGCACCCTCGTCGGTGGGCAGACTGCTCCAGTACTGCACGGCCGCGTCCCAGTCCTGTCCCTGCGGCGCGTGCGGGCGATCCTTGATGTACTCGAACGTGGTCTCGTCCGGGGCGATCATCCCGGCGCGGGCGCCCGCCTCGATCGACATGTTGCAGATGGTCATGCGGGCGTCCATGGACAGGGACCGGATGGCCGAGCCGCGGTACTCCAGCACGTAGCCCTGGCCGCCGCCGGTGCCGATCTTGGCGATGACGGCCAGGATGATGTCCTTGGCGGTGACGCCGTCGCGCAGCGTGCCCTCGACGTTGATCGCCATCGTCTTGAACGGCTTCAGGGGCAGGGTCTGGGTGGCCAGCACGTGCTCGACCTCCGAGGTGCCGATGCCGAACGCCAGCGCGCCGAAGGCCCCGTGCGTGGAGGTGTGCGAGTCGCCGCAGACCACGGTCATGCCCGGCTGGGTCAGGCCCAGCTGGGGTCCGACGACGTGCACGATGCCCTGCTCGGCGTCGCCCAGGGAATGCAGCCGGATGCCGAACTCGCGGGCGTTGTCCCGCAGGGTCTGGATCTGCTTGGCCGAGACCGGGTCGGCGATCGGCTTGTCGATCTCCAGCGTGGGCGTGTTGTGGTCCTCGGTGGCGATCGTCAGGTCGGGCCGGCGGACGGGGCGTCCGGCGAGCCGCAGGCCCTCGAAGGCCTGGGGGCTGGTGACCTCGTGTACCAGGTGCAGGTCGATGTAGAGCAGGTCCGGGGTCTGCGCCTCTCCGGCACCCTCACCGGGAACGACCACGTGGTCCTGCCACACCTTCTCGGCCAGCGTGCGCGGGGCCGCCGGATTGACTGCGTTCTCGGGGATCTCTGCCATCTCAAGTCCTTCCACCTGTGACCGTTCCACTGTGGCACCGCCTGCGGGGAGCGGCCAGCGCCTCAGACACAATCTCATATATTGAGACGCTAGTATCAGAGTATGGACATCCCTCCCACCTCGCCCCAGCTCCAGGCGTTGCACCGGCCCAGCGGTGTCGGCGTCGTCGACAAGGCCGCTGCGATCCTGGACGCCCTCGAGGCCGGCCCCACCTCCCTGGCCCAGCTGGTCGCCGCCACGGGCATCGCCCGCCCGACGCTCCACCGGCTGGCGGCCGCCCTGGTCCACCACCGGCTGGTGGGACGTGACCTGCAGGGCCGGTACATCCTCGGCAGCCGCCTGGGAGAACTGGCCTCCGCCGCCGGCGAGGACCGCCTGACCTCCGCGGCGGGGCCGGTGCTGACGCGGCTGCGGGACGCCACCGGCGAGAGTTCCCAGCTGTTCCGGCGGCAGGCGGACAGCCGCGTCTGCGTCGCCAGCGCCGAGCGCCCCGTGGGCCTGCGGGACACCATCCCGGTGGGCACCCGGCTGTCCATGAAGGCCGGTTCAGCCGCTCAGGTGCTCCTGGCCTGGGAGGATCACGAACGGCTCGTCGAGGGGCTCTCCGGTGCCGTGTTCACCCCCACGGTGCTGGCCGCGGTCCGGCGTCGCGGCTGGGCCCAGTCCCTGGGTGAGCGCGAGCCGGGCGTCGCCTCGGTGTCCGCCCCGGTGCGCAGCCCGAGCGGCCGGGTCATCGCGGCGGTGTCCATCTCCGGCCCCATCGAACGGCTCACCCGCCAGCCGGGACGGGTCCATGCCGAGACCGTCATGCGTGCCGCGCTCAACCTGACCGAGCTGGTGCGCTCGGCCGAGACCACCTCGTCCTGACCCGTGTGTCCGTCCGGCGGCCGCTCAGGAGGACGCCAGGACGGCCCGTTGCGGCTCGTCACTGGTCCAGCAGGCCGAGCAGGTCCTCTTCGAGGAAGGGCGTCAGGGACCGGGCGTAGGTCGAGGAGATGTGTCCGCTGGCGTCCCGGTAGACCACGGTGTTGCCGATCACCGCCGGACAGAGGTCCTCGGTGCAGAAGTACTCGGTCAGGTCGACCACGGCGGCGCCCTCCACGCGGGAGGCCGCCCGCGGCAGGGGATCCACCCTGGCCAGGGCCTCCTCGCGGGGCACCCCGCAGTCGTTGTCCGTGACGGAGAACCCGATCCGGGTCAGGCACTGGATGGACTCCTCCGTGGCGGCGGGCACGTCGGTGACCGCGATGATCCGGGTCCCCCGGGCCGCCACGGGCTCCCAGGCCCGGACGTACAGGTCGGTCCGCTCCTGGAGCGGCCGGGAATCGTCGTAGCGCGAGGAGGTGACCAGCACCGCGTCATAGGGCTCGCCGGTCAGGAGGGCCTCCTCGGCGTCCTGCAGGGGGCCGTAGCAGTTGTCCCCCGCCTCGTGGGCGTACCAGTGGCAGGCGAAGCCGGTGAACACGTCCAGCTCCCAGCCGTGGCGTTCCGCCACCGCCTCGACGGCCGGAAGGAACGAGGCCGCGTGGCTGTCCCCGATGAGTGCCACCCGGAGCGTCCCGCCCGGGTCACCCAGGTCGCAGTCCGGGAAGGCGGGCCCGTCCTTGGACCGCCAGCACTGGTACTGGCCGCCGGTGTCCTCGGCGAAGGTCTCCAGGGACGGCAGCAACCGGTCCCCCAGCAGGCCGGCGCAGTCCTCCCCGGCCGCCATCGCCGCAGCCCCCAGGCACCCGCCCTTCACGGTGGGGGCCGGTGCCGCGTCGATGGCCTCGGCCGAGCCGGCCAGGACGGACTCCTGACCGGAGGGTCCGCCCTCCGCTGTCGCGGCGTGGTCCCAGCGGACCGCGAACGCCGCCAGGACGACGCCGGCGCCCGCCACGCACACCACCGCGACGGCCGCGACCGTCCGCAGCGCACCGGGTCGGCGCCCCAGCCGGCCGTGCTCCCCCTCGCGGGTGAACCACGCCTCGCGGCGAAGCGGGTCCTCCACCAGGTGGTAGCTGCAGACGGAGAGGACGGGCACCAGGATGAGCGACCACAGGTAGTACCGGATCCCGTCACCGGGCGTCAGCGCGGTGACGAGGACCATGACCGGCCAGTGCCACAGGTACAGGGAGAAGGAGATGTCACCGACGTAACGACTCACCGGGTTCGTCAGTGGCCACGGGCCGGTGGACCGTGCTCCGATCCCCGCGGCGATGACCACGGCGACCGAGACCACCGGGAACAGCGCCAACGGCGCCGGGAAACCCACGTGGCCCGGCGCGAGCCAGAATATCGACACGACCATACCCGTCAAGCCGAGCCATGCCAGCGGGGAACGCAGTCGTTCGGGGAGCCGGGCGAAGACAGGGGCCAGGACGGCCAGGAGTGCACCGACCCCCAGTTCCCAGGCCCGGGACGCCGTCGAGAAGTAGGCGACCGTCGGGTTCAGGGCCGTTTCCGCCTGCGCCCAGGAGAACGAGGCGACGATCAGGGCCAGGACCGTGACGGCCAGTACTCCACGCCGGACGGCCAGGGTGCCCCGGGCCCGTGCCACGATGGCCAGAACCACCAGCAGGAGCCACGGCCAGACGAGGTAGAACTGTTCCTCCACGCCGAGAGACCAGTAGTGCTGCAGCGGCGAGGGCAGGGCGCCTTCCTGGAAGTAGTCCGAGCCGCTGATGGCGAACCGCCAGTTGCCCGCGAAGACGAGGGACCACAGGGCATCACCCATCGTGGTGGCCGTCCTCGTCGTGGGGAAGAGCAGGCTCGCCATCACGACGGTGACGAAGAGGACCAGCACCGATACCGGCATGATCCGCTTGAACCGGCGCACGTAGAACGAGCGGAACGAGATGCTCCCGGTGCGTTCATACTCCCGGAGCAGGAGGCCGGTGATGAGGAAACCGGAGATCACGAAGAAGATGTCCACCCCGACGAAACCACCCCTCGGCCAGCCTGCGAGGTGGTCCATCAGGACGGCCAGGACGGCCAGGGCCCGGAGTCCCTGGATGTCGCGACGAGGGGACGTGGGCAGGCCACCGGGAGGAGACTGCCGCTCCTCTGCGGCCAAGGCCTCGGTCATGGCTCCCCCGTATGTCAGCGACGCGATGGCCACAGCATAGGTTCACCACGGAGGGGCGCCCCTACTCGATTTACACTTGCTGGATCCGCCGGGCCCTGCGGACCGCGGCCAGCGCTGAGGCGTCCGTGACGTGGAGTTCTCCTCCCGTTGGCCCGGTGTTCGACCGCAGGTTCGGCCGATCACCGGTTCGGCCCTTATCCTGCCCGGAGACCGCCCGCGGTCTGGACAGTTTCCCCGACCGGACAGGAGCGACTCCCGCCGTGACGACCCTTCCCGCACCCCAGGACGCCCAGGGCCCTGCCACCTCCCCCCTGCGGATGTCGGTGGTGGGGACGGGGTATCTGGGGGCGACGCATGCGGCGTGCATGGCGGAGC